>CAYMLT010000102.1:0-10059 GCA_964391265.1 uncultured archaeon | reverse complement strand
GTCCGCAATCTCTGAGTGACGGTTATACTCGTTCGTCCCACCATGACCTCATCCAGTGCCTTCCTCATAAGAAACTCCGTTTGGGCATCTACGGCACTAACTGAATCATCAAGAAGTAGTATCTTAGGATCTTGGATGATAGCTCTTGCAATAGCTAGACGCTGTCGCTGTCCTCCAGAGAGGGTCATCCCTCGTTCGCCTATAATAGAATCGTAGCCGTCTTCTAGTTCAATTATAAATTCATGTGCCTGAGCCCTTCTGGCAGCCTCTTCTACTTCAGCTCTGGTTGCGTTACGTCTTCCAAATGCTATGTTATCATGAACACTCATACGAAACAAGAAGATATCTTGCTCCACCAGTCCAACGTTATCGCGCACTCTTGCTGTGTTAATATCTCTTAGAGTAGTATCACCAATTAGGATCTCTCCCTCTGTGGGATCATATAGCCTCAGCAGCATTTTGAGAATCGTACTCTTCCCGCCACCGGGTCCTCCGATGAGAGCTACGCGTGATCCTCCTGGAATCTTGATGTTGAAATCTTTGAGCGCGTAATGATCATTGTTTCCATTAGTTGTGTTATACTTGAAACTGACATCCTTGAATTCAATTTCGCCTAACCAGTCAACTTCAGTAACCTCTTCTTCAGGTTCAATCATTGGATCATTCCAACTTAGAATATCTACTATCCGCTGGGCATTCACATAACCACCGCGCAGCATTAGCAGCATGTGAGGTAGTTGAAAATTAAGCATTTCAAGAGCAACGAGTAGTCCAAGAATCTGAATAAGAGTTCCATCTGATAGCAATCCCGTCCAAACAGAATATCCACCGTAGAAAAACGCAGTGGTGGTCATTGCAATTAGAATGAGAGCAGGAAGATAGAATGCAGCCAGCTTACCTTCCTTTGCAACCTTTGTTTCATATGCCTTACTAATTTCTCTGAATTTGGCTTGTTCATGTTTTTCTTTGCCAAAAGCACGTACCACTTCGATTCCTTGAAACACACCCTGTGTTCGTGAAGTTAGATTCTCCATGATTTCTGAGCGCTGGCGGCGAACTGGTTCTACAGCATTAGCATATCTATATGCAAGAATGAGATAGATTGGGGTTCCTACTATGATAATGGATGTGAAGATTCCCACGGGCACATTGAGAAATGGGATAATGAAGAGAACAATCAATCCAGGGGTCCGGTCGATAAAGGATAGAAAGACACCTGTAATCATTATTGATGCAAGACCACCTATTATATTTCTAAAAGCCGGATTAAGGGAAAAGCGCACCCAACTGATATCCTGCATAGCTACTGAAAGAAGCCGCTTACTATCAACTTCATCGTGAAAGGTCATGCTATAATCCTGAAGGACCTCAAAGAAATCCTGTCGGGCATCCCGCTCCCATGAAAGGGTAACAACAGCCCAGATATAACCTACAGCAAAATACATCACCATGTAGAGAAGGCCTAAACCCACAATGAGCCACACGTAGAAGGTAAATTGAGCACTAAGACCTGCGAGCTCGAGCTCATCAACAGCCTGTCCAATTATCACTGAGGGAATGGTGACAAGTAGTGTTGATGCTACGGTCAGTAAGGTTGCAAGAGCAATCGATAGGGGATGTCTTATGAGCCCGCCAAGCATGTATCGAGAAGGGCTCTTTGTTTTTGTAATTCCGTTGTTGTTTGATGCCATTATCTTAACCTCCCATTGTCTTAATAAGTTCATCAAGTGATTCAAGTATGATTGAAAGTCTTGTGCGGAGCTTTTCTCTCTGAGTTACCGTCAATTGGGTTTGAGCTTCAGTGATATGATCTATTGCAATCTGCATTCCATGTACATGGAAGAAGGCCTGATCGACTGGATCAAGCATCTGCATCCATACTGCTCTGTGTAAGCGAGTCTTACCTTCAACATCTCCCTTTCGTCTGAAGGTTTCCTTGAAATGCTCATGTCCTTTCTTTGAAAGCGCGTACGTCTTACTGCGGCCTTCAGTTCTTACTGTTTCAATTAAACCCTGTTCTTCCATAGAATTAAGTAGAGGATAGATTGAACCGGGGCTGGGCCTCCACATACCTTGACTTCGATTCTCAAGAATTTCCATTACCTGGGTTCCAGTTAGATCTCTCTTGCTTAGTAATCTCGCAAGAAGCAATCTTAGAAATCCTCTAGGAATGGATTGAAGGCCGCTGAGGTCTTCGCAATTCTCGGGGTCGGGTTTACTCAAATCATTTCACCAATTTTCGAAAGATAATATCGAATGTGATATCGAATACGATATTAGAACGATATCGAATGCGATATAAAGGTAGCTATAAGGCGAAGAATCTCTCTAGCTCTGCAAATGACAAGTTTGATAAGATTGAGACAGCGAACATAGTCAATCCGGGGTCCTCTCAATGGGTGAGAAAGCAAAAGTAAAGGAAACTGTCAGTCTTTATTCAAAAGTATGGCAACTTCCTACCTATCGAGGAATTGTATTTCGAACGATTGTTCTTGCAGTCATATCGGCCGGAATCATATCAATAGGGCAATTAATATCAAGGGGTATGGTGGCAGCCCTCAGTCTTTTCGTAACATTGTGTTCTATGCTTCTTCTGACAGCATTTATAGGATCAGGATTGATGTACATCATAGTGAGGAAGAAGGGATCACCTCTTGATGCTAGAAGAGCTCTTGGTTCTGCGCAATTTGGTATAATCTTCTGGTTCTCCATAGGAACGCTTGGAGGGATTATTGCGCAGTTTCCAGTCGATCCGATGATTCAAGCAAGTCTATGGACACTGGGTTTGGCTCTGGGATACCTAGTATTTGCTTTTCTTGTGACAGGATTGAGTGACTATCATCCTATCAGGAACTTCTTCGGGGCGATGATGCCGCCTCTTGTCTGGATAACTCTGCTGAACGCATTGGCGTTGACTCCTTACATGTTGCCGCTATTGCCAGCATTTTGGTATATCTCAATTCCAATTATTCTTGTGATTGATTCAATTACAGTTCATTACATTTTCAATGCTGTCAGTCATCCATTTGAAAGAGACCTTGGTATTAATGGTCCTGAACTTCTTCGGGCCTTCGGTTATGATTATCTTGTGGAAAATCCAGAACCCCTGGAAACTCTGATGACTCAGATTAGTGTAGCACAAGATGTACCATTGGAGCTCCTGTTATTCAAGAATGAGAGCAAACCAATTGCGGCAGTAGTAGTTCTCTATGTTCATCCAGGGCCATTCAGAGATATTGGAAGCAGTGGACTGCCTTCCGTGATCATTCATCATATCAAGGAGAAGTATGGGATTCAGGCATTTGTTCTTCATGGAAGTTGTACGCACCATCAAAATCTGACAAACAAAATCGACTATGAAATAGTATTGAAGGAAATCGAAAGACTGATTCAAGATACAGAAACGCATCAGAAAATGGCAGGACCATATTGGACAGACCATGGAAAATTCAAAGTATGGTCATTCTTCGTAGGACAAGATGTCCTAGCAATATCGACAAGTGCACCAGAATTTACAGACGACATCGCTCTTGAGGTAGGTCGAGAAGCTGCACAAGCTGCAAGGGATAGCCTCTCAGATGTAAGGTATGTCGCTCTGGCTGATGCACACAATTGCATTGATGATGATGCAGTATCAGTGATGCCCGGAGACCCCGAAGCAACCTTGTATGTACAAGCAATAAGAGATGCAATAACGTCAACCGCAACACAACCGCATGAGGAGTTTCAAGTTGGAATTCATCAGGTGATTCCGGAGGGCATTTCCTCAAAGGAAGGAATAGGTCCGGGAGGAATAGTCTCATTGGTTATGAAAACCAGAGAGAAAATATCAGCAATGATTTCTGTTGATGGTAACAATGTTGAACCAGGATACAGGGAAATCGTGCAAGCAAAGCTTCTGAATGAGGGTTTTGATACGGCGGAGATTACAACCACTGACACACACGTTGTTAATGCAATCTCCCTCTCCAGCAAGGGGTACCCACCAGTTGGAAAAATTAAATCCGATTTAGTTCTCGACGCAATTCTAAAGTCGGCTATCCAAGCGAAAGGCAATTTGGTTCCAGCTAGAGCAGGACTTGGGTTTGGTGAAGCGAAGGAAATCAGAACGTTTGGTGAGAAAGGCTTCGACACATTGACACAGGATGTTGCAGAGGCATACCAAATAGCTAAGAAAAAGGGAGCAGTAGCTGGTGGAATTGCATTTATAGCATCACTCCTGCTAAGTTTTCTCTTGTGACCTCTTCCGGAAAAAAGATATCATAAAACATGACTATCTAGTATCAGACAAGGAGAGAAAATCTTGAAAAAACGCGTCCTGGTGTGCTTAACCGGAGCAAGTGGAGCAATATATGGCTTCAAGGTAGTAAGGGCTCTAAAAGAAATGGGTCATGAAGTCCAGCTCATAATCAGTAAATGGGGAAAGAAGACGCTGGAATATGAAATGGATATGATGCCTGAAACACTTCAGAATATTGCAGATTGCGTTTATGATGAGAATGATTTGGCGGCAGGTCCTGCTAGCGGGAGTTTTCATCTTGATTCTATGATCATTGCACCATGTTCAATGAAGACTCTTGCAGGTATTGCACACGGATATGCAGACAATTTGATTGCGCGGGCAGCTGATTGCAGCTTAAAGGAGAAGAGACCGCTTGTCTTATTGGTTCGGGAAACGCCTATGAATCTCATACATATCAGAAATATGGCACAGGTGACTGAGGCAGGCGCAATCGTATTCCCAGCTAGTCCAGCATTTTGGCACAAACCAGAAAGCATTGATGATCTGGTTGATCCATTAGTAGATAGACTTCTGACGCACTTGAAGGTCAAGGAGAAGTCAAGCATAGAATGGTCCGGCGATACTTAGAGGCATACGCCACCAATTATATTCAGAATTGTCAAACAGGTACAATATGAGGGACTTTCCACCATTCAAAGGATTCCCGAAAGAAGGAATTGCATTTCTCAAGGAGTTGAAGCTAAACAACAATCGAAATTGGTTTAATGCCAATAAGAAGATCTACACTGAGAGCCTTCTTATACCAGCCCAATCTTTCGTGATGGATCTTGGAGAAAGATTGAGCGAGGTCTTTGATGATATTCGATATGATACTAAAGCTACTGGAAACGGGTCCATAATGAGAATATACAAGGACATTCGATTTAGTAAGGATAAGACACCCTATCGGACAAGGCTTGGTATCATCTTCTGGGAAGGCACAGGAAAGAAAATGCAGCATCCGGGGTTCCATATAGGAATTAGTGACGACATGACGGTCATACAAGGTGGCATGTACCATTTCTCGAAAGAGATTCTTCCAAAGTATAGAAACGCAGTAGCATCAGAAGAATCAGGATGTAGGTTGGAGGAGATACTAATGGACCTCAAGAACGCGGGTTATGAGATCGGGCGTACCTATTATAAAAAAATCCCCAAAGGATTCGATACAAATCATAAACGTGCCAACCTCCTTTTGCACAATGGTCTTTATGCAGAATATACGAAGATTCCTAGAAAACTAATATCTTCACCTGATTTAATAGATCATATTCTAGAGCATTGCGTTACAATGGGTCCGCTTCACAATTGGCTTGTCAAGGTCGATAATACTTGAACATTCGGTCACATAAGGTAAAGGCCCATGGTAAGTGTATGTGAGCAATATCTACATCTTATTGGGTCACGTTTTCCTAAGGTTTCAACTTGTTCAGGTTCCAAAGGAGCTCCACATCTAAGACAGATCCAAGAATCCATGGTTTCAGCAAGCTCGTCTATGGTTGTGGGCAGCATGGCGATATCATCACCAAGCGCTACGACCTTCACTGTTGAGTACCGTCCGTTTTCTGCCCCCGATATTAGAAAGACAACTGCAACCTTCTTCTTAGTGAATTTGCCTACTGCATATCCACGAATAGTTCCGATGAATTGATCACCAAGTATTTGTTCATCCGAGTCAATAATATGGAAGTTTTTTGCAGGCAGAAGTTTCTCAGACTTCGTGAAGAGAACTCTTGCGTTCCAATCTAATGTTTGTTCTTGATCTGTTTTGTTTAGGCTTTCAAGAATGAGATCGAACTCTTTTGCAGTTGCTTCAACTGGCAGCAACAAATCACACACAGAACGGATAAGATAGGGCTCCACTTTTAGAGTATGAAGTTGATCCCTGAAGTCGATAAATGACACTGTGGCAATAACCTTTCCTTGAACACAATCCTTTGATGGATATAGAGTGAATGTGGGACTCCGAAATCCGCCAACTTCGATTCTCGAGATCGATTTCACGTTCTCCCCACCTAATTCAAGACAATCCTGTGGGTAAGCAACGAGACTAACCGTCACATTAGTAATTACGAAATCTGTATCATTAGACACCTTCACCTTGAAATCAAATTTACCTCCAATGACCTCACAACCACGATACACATTTACTTCTTTTGCGGAAAATTCGCTGTTTTCAGATATTGTAGCATATTCATCCTCTATATCCTCAGGAGCGGCTTCAATACGTGGTTTTAATCGGTCCTTTTTGATTTCATCATAAGCTCTCTGAATTGCCTCCGCGTGATTATGTGGTACATCATTGACAAATTTCCCGTGTAAGGAGCAAAGCTGAACAACTCTTGTTTCATTCCCTGCAGCCTGAGTATAAACCAAATCCATTGGTTCATAGCATTCTGGGCATTTGTAGAGATTCTTGTAAATATCAACAAGTGCATCCGTTTCCATTGTTGGTACAAAGAAACGTTTGTTACGATGGCCATTTCTACATTCCATATCAAATTCTGTTAGACCTCTTCTGTTCTCCACATCCTTCAGATTAAGTGGCAATCCACACTTAGGACAACTTAGGCTTCTGACAATAGAAGGTATCCTATCAATGTTCGCTGAAGTATCCTTAATAATATCAAAGACATCTTGAGGTGCGTCTCTTTGCATTACCCCGTGAATTGGACACACTACATGGAAATCGATACGTTCTTTCTTTTTCTTCGCATCAAGAATGTATGTATGTAACCCACAATCATTGCAAGTTAGAACTGACTGAGTGATGAGTTCCTTGTTGGATTCGCTCCAAGTGACAGGCACCATCAAACTCCGGGAAGCTCCTGATTCGGGACAGATAGTCTTGAAACGATAACCAGAGGCGGCTTCTTCTATTGACTGTATGATAAGTGAATACTTGCAATCTGATGATCGAAGCATAGACCTTACAACTGCATCATCAGGGATTTCCTCGATTGCCTCAGTAAGAAGAGGGAGTATATCGACTGGAACTGACTTCTTTGTTATGCCATGTGTTGGACAGGTGGAATGAACAACAGCGTGGGTCTTTCTTTCTTCTACTTTGGATATATGACCCGGAAGACCGCATCGATCGCAATGAATAACCCGCTGGAGAATTTTCTTTACAAAACTTGATTCGAATGACGATGAAACATATTTTGTATCTTTGTGACCGTTTGCACATTTGACGGCCATTTCCAAAACACCACTGCGATTATTAATATCTCCAATAGCATAGACTTGTCCACACAGATTGCATCGAAATGAATCCCGAACAGCTTGATAAGGATCCAAATCCACTCCGGCTAGATTCACATATCCCAAGTATTGTTTAGGAAATTCCCGGGTCTGAAGACCATGATTTGGACACAGAAACAACTCCTCTGCAACGACATCATGGAATTCCGTTTCCATGGGAGCCATGATTTGTCCACAATCAAGACATGTGTAAACGCGACTGAAAATCGATCCGGCCATCTCCTCGACCTGATGCTCGGCAATTCGACGGATACTCTTGTGTCCGTTTAAGCACTGAACGTTCAGCTTCAGGATTTTATCCCCTAGAACAGCGGAGGATACGAAAAGAGGAGATGTGCATTTATTGCAGGAGAACATGAATAATCATCCCTGATAGACAATACTTGATGCTGTGGCTATAAGAACATTAACCACACATACTGTTTCTGAAGAAATGCACTAAATCATTGCAATAGTGCTACAATTACGAAGCGCCCGGTGTATCTATACTCTCAAGGAGTGAGTCAGCAATCTTCTTGACCTTACTTCGATAGCCTCGTGTTGTATATACTCTCACAGTCTTCAGTTTCCGACCAAAACTCCGAGCGACTCCGCTCAGCTCCTCAACTGGCCAGAACTCATATCCCCCTGATCCACGTTCATAAAGCACAAGATTATCCAAATTATGTTTTCCTGGATAGTAACTTACAGATTGCCTATCCGGATAGTCAACGTAGATGTTTTTCACATCGATGCCTGCATCATCAGCAATCTCCTTTTCTATGGAAAATAGTCCATCTGGTGTTGAAATCCTTTTGAGAAATGCATCGTCAGCTATTGACCGTGCACTTGCCTGTTTGATGAGAATCCTTTTTCGATAATCAATGAAAATCCTTTGCGCTGTTTTCATACCATCGGAATCATCTGTACTAACTGAGAGAAGAATATCGTGAGCTGTTAGATTATCGCATAGCAGGAACTCATCAAGATTCTCGCCCGGGAACGGAATAATTCGTGATCCAGCTTCATCCATAACTCGTAACAGCATCAATTCAGCAGCTCGAACGGTTTTATGATAATAAACTGCATCAAACATATTTGCTGCTGCAGAGAGGTATGACTCAAGTGTATACAAGGCGCCTCTTTCGAATGCCATTTTGTTCTTAGCAATTCGAGTTGCACCAAAAAGTCGTCTGAACTCAAGTTGGGCATATTCGACCCCTGCGAAATATGCGTCCCGCTCTAGATTATCCACAAGTTCTGGATTGATTGGTGTAGACAGCAGATCAGTACGAATGCCCTTGATAGGAACTCCTTTGATAATGAGATCCTTTATTTCTGGGATGCTAAAAGAACTGCTCTTTAGGATATCTGAAATTAGTGTGTTCTCGACGATTAGAGTCGCCATTTTTTTGCGGTCGTATCCGCGGGTAGTTAGATATTCGTCCATGACATTTGCCCAAGGCCCAAAGGCGAGTGTCAGCAAGATTGAGGCTATCCGAGCCTTTTCCACTTCCTCTAAATCACCATCTAGGCTTTCAACAAACACACGAGAAACATGCACAACTCCAAGCATTCGGCCCATCAGTGAAGAATCTGCACCTGGAAAAACAAGGTGTATTCCCGCGGGTGAACGGATGTATCGAAGTCTCTGAGAGAGCCTGAGATCTACTATCTTCTGTTCGAGCTCTGATAATTCGACATATCCATGAATTGGATCTTTGATTTGCAGAATAGTAGGAAAGTCTTTGATTGGCATAGGTAACACTCTGATTGCGCATTGCCCCAATATATGCTTGACTATTGCGAAACAACTTATCGAAGGGTTGAGATTTCATGGCAACGCCTTGAGTGTCTGTGCCGATGCATAGGATTTTGCAATCCTTAAGTGAAGGTTCGCATTAGTACGTCCCAGCGATGCTGTATGTAATTCTCAAATTCTTGAAGCTTCCTTTCGTCCTTCTTAGGCTTAAAGAGATGAGAGAACCGTCCTTGGAGTTTGAAGAACTCTTCAATTGGTTTGCGCTTCTCTGGATCCTGAAATCTCTTGCTCTCGCGACCCAAGGTAAAATCTTCACCAACGCGCTCCCACTGAATCCAATAGCCAGTTTCAACAGCTAGTTTACCAA
The DNA here is from genome assembly GCA_964391265.1 of uncultured archaeon. Taxonomy (GTDB): domain Archaea; phylum Asgardarchaeota; class Thorarchaeia; order Thorarchaeales; family Thorarchaeaceae; genus MP5-2226. Next base: position 405 of record CAYMLT010000102.1, on the reverse strand, counting down.
TCTCCACTCCTTTCTCGACGGGATAGTTCCATGCCTGTGGACACGGTAGAAAGATGTGTATGAATTTCGGACCTTCAATATCCTTGGCTTTCTTGATCTTATCGTAGAGATCTCTTGGATAAGAGGAGTTTGCAGTTGCCTGATATGCCGGTTCATGTGCTGCAACGATAAGATCAAGCATCTTTTCGGGTTCACTCTTGCCATACCAAGTAGTGGTTGTCTTGGCAAAAAGTGGAGTAGCACCTGAACGTTGAGTTCCAGTGTTGCTATAGACCTGATTATTGTAACAGACATAGAGGAAATCAGTTCGTCTTTCGAATGCGCCGCTTAGCGCCTGCAGGCCAATATCAAATGTCCCACCATCTCCGGCCCAGACCATTACTGTTGTGTGGTCCCTTCCCTTTG
>CAYMLT010000101.1:0-10107 GCA_964391265.1 uncultured archaeon | reverse complement strand
AGTACCTGTACTGTTTTCTTCAAACAATAGCGTGAAATTGAGATTACCTTCTGGCAGAGTAGTTGTATCCACAGTGACATTTTGAATACCCGTCCCAATTGAGGTAGCATTGTAATCAGGGTAAATCTCACCTTCAACGAATAACGTTAGATTTAATGGGGCATTCACTGAAGTTATGCTTAGTGTCATATTGAAAGTACCAGTCACCGTGCTTTGATTTGCAGGTGTCTGGAGAACAACATCGATATTGACCGAATCAAATCCTGCAGTGACATGAGGAATGATGGGTGCTTCAGTTACTCCAGGATCGGAGTTTCTTGTCATTGGTTGAATATATATTGAAGAAGCGAATAGGGTTACAAAAACCACTATCGCTAGTAGACTTATCTTTCTCATTCTGAAGCCTTCCTTGAACCCAGTATCAAGTTAGTCGGGCGGATGGGGCACAGGAATTTGGACTACTTTTAAGGCTAGCGCCAGTTTCAAACATGTACAAGGGGAACTATATTAGAGGTTATTACTAGATGGGAAATGTCTACAAACACATGGGATGCAACCGCAATGACTCTCGATAAAGCCTCTGCCAGGGATGCCATCTGGTTTCCCTCCACTGATCTTTCAGATCGTGTGAAACGACTTCGTGCTCACTTCTACTCGTTTAATGATCGAACTGAAACAAACGAACCACTTGCCTTCACCACAGGAACCGAATGGGATGAAGTTTACTCAATACATGACTGGGCGAATGAACCTGCAATCTATCCATTTTTTGCATCAATAAATGCAACGCTGCAAGGCATGGCAATACCCGTCGCTTTGCCAGGTGATTACTGGAAGCATGGCCTTGCCATGAGACGAGCCATCTTCTTCCATGAGGTTATGACACGGTACATGCCGGTTACCATTCTAGATGGAGAACTGATTGTTGGTTTCAATTTTAACACTGCTTTATCACGATCATTGAATAAATCTGAAACAAAGAAACGGAATAAAGAGATGAACACTTGGTTTGATGAGGCAAAGCGACTAAATGCTGTAGGCATTGGAACCGCTTCGTGTGTTCCAGGACACCTGATACCCAACTATGGTAAAGTCATGAAGATTGGCATGAAAGGATTGGTTGCAGAATATGCGGAAATTCTGAAAAGCGATATTTCTGATGGGCATCGTGAGTATGTTCAATCTCTAATTCTCAGTTGTGAAACTGCTAGAGATTTTAACGTAAGATATGCCTCGAAAGCAAGAGAACTTCTCGACACTACCACTGATTCTGATAGAAGAAAGGAGCTAGAAGAGATTGCACGAATATGCGAAAAAGTTCCGTGGAATCCCCCCGATACTTTCTGGGAAGGCCTACAGGCTCTATGGACCGTTCATATGCTTGTGATGGCCGCAGAGTCTTACCCCGGGGCCGGATTATCTCATGGACGATGGGATCAATATATGTATCCCTTATACAAAGCAAGTATCGAGTCTGGTGAACTCTCTCCTGAAATGGGAAAAGAACTCTTGCACTCCTACTGGATAAAACACAACTATGTCTATGATTTCCAAGGAAGGCTAGGGTTGAACCAAGGCATCAATTCAAGTTTTGGACAGCTCATGACATTGGGTGGCTGTGGCCCGAGTGGTGAGGATTTGACTAACGACCTTACTTGGCTTGCTCTTGATGTTATTGAAGAAATGAATCTTCTAGAACCGAAACCAAACATCCGAATTCATCGGAACACACCAGACAATTTTCTGAAACGAATTGCTGAGATGCTTTCTCGGGCTCAAGGGTCTCCATTCCTACTGAATTTTGATGAACATAGTATTGAGGGATTGGTATGGCAGGGAGTACCTCGTGAAGATGCATGGGACTATGGTGTGGTTGGTTGCCTAGAGAACACAATGCAAGGTAATGATAGATCCGACACCGTTGATGTAAACATGAACCTAGCAAAAGCAATGGAATTTGCACTTAACGATGGAAAGGATATGGCAACCGGTGAACAGATGGGATTGAAAACAGGCAATCCCATGACTTTCACATCTTATGACGATTTCCTTCAAGCAGTCAAAACGCAGCTTGGCGAGATGATACGACTACTAACAAAAGCTGGAAATATGGCTGATACACTCAGAGCGAAATACCAGCCCACTCCGTATCTGAGTGCAATAATGGATGGTTGCGCGGAAAGAGGCAAAGACCTCAACGAAGGAGGAACAGATTGGAACTTTAACACCATAGAAGGAATGGGAATTGCAACTCTTGCTGATTCAATCGCAGCTGTCAAAATGATGGTTTATGATCAGAAGCGAGTTAAGATGGCAGACCTCCTAGATGCCCTGAAGAATAATTACGAGGGGCATGAAGAACTTAGACAATTGCTACGTCAAAAAGCACCAAAGTTTGGTAATGATAACGACTTTGCAGATTCTATTGCACGCGACATTTCGATGTTTTGGGCAGAAGAAGCTATCAAGTATGATAATCCATTCACCGGTCGGAAGTACCGCGGTGGTTATTTAAGCTGGAATTACTATATTCCACTAGCTCCGCTGACAGGAGCGACACCCGATGGTCGAAGACGCGGCGAGTTTCTTTCCGGAGGTGTTGGTGCAGTACAAGGAATGGATGCTTCTGGTCCTACCGCCTCTATCAAATCTGTAGGGAAAATTGGACTCGAAACAATTCCTAATGGTGCTTCTCACACGATAACTCTGAGTCCTTCAATGGTGCGGACTCCGGAACATGTGGATAAGCTTGCGACTCTGTTAAGGGCATACAATGAGGTTGGTGGAACTGCATTGCAGATCAATATCATTGATGGAGCAACTCTGCGTGATGCACAGGCCAATCCTGACAAGTACTCGAATCTATTGATTCGAGTGACTGGATACAATGCATTCTTCACACAGATCGGCCGTGAGCTCCAAGAAGAGATCATTACACGAACGGAGCATAGTCTCTGATGACCCCTACAGGAATGCTCACGAACATTCAGCGTTGCTCAACAGAAGATGGGCCCGGTATTCGGACATCAATATTTCTCAAAGGATGTCCATTGCATTGCATATGGTGTCATAACATTGAAACCATTGATTCTGAACCCCGCCTAGTATGGCACGGGCAGAAATGCATCGGTGATAAAGCCTGTGTGAGAGTGTGTCCTGAAAAAGCATTGCAATTGACTTCTACAGGCATGGCCATTGATCTAGAGAAATGCAAAATCTGTGGGGACTGTGAGGATACATGTCCCAGTGGTGCCTTAGAGATAATAGGCAAAACCTGGGACTCTGAGAAACTCGTTGAAGAATTATTGCGAGATAAGGTATTTTTTGAAACATCTAATGGAGGAGTCACTATATCAGGTGGTGAGCCTCTGTTGCAGTCAGAATTCGTCATAGCAGTTGCTTCAGGACTTAGGTCTAATGGAGTTCATGTTGCCATAGATACATGCGGCTATTCAAGTGAAGCGACATGGCGAAAAGTTATAGAAAATGTTGACATGATTCTTCTTGATTTGAAGCAAATGGATCCAGCGAAACACAAGCAGTATACGGGTGTTCCCCTTGATAGAATTCTTCAGAATGCAGAAATCATTGCAGAACTGAAAATACCTGTATGGATTCGGACTCCCATAATTCCAGAGCACACTGATACCAGCGAGAATATTCAAGCGATATCTCGATTCATTGTAAGAGAAATGCCTACTGTTGAGCGGTATGACCTTCTAACGTTCAATAAGATGTGCATTGAGAAGTATTTGCTGTTTGGTCTTGAGTACCCTCTCAAAGATTATGATTTGATTGAGAATGACCAAATAGAGAAATTGACTATGACTGCAAAATCAGAAGGTGTAATGAACGTAGTATGGTCTGGCATGACCAAAAGAACTGATACTAATGAGGTGAAGAGCAGTGGATAATTTACTACCAGAAGATATGACAAAAGCATTGGACGAGTTTATGACTCCCAAATTCATGATAACCCAAGATTCAGATGGTGAACCTAATACCGCACTTGTGATGACCTGGACGACTTATGACAATGATAAGTTGGTCTATGGTGATTTTATGACCTTCAAGAGCCGTCAGAATCTCCTTGATGGAAATTCAAAAATGGCGCTTCTTGTCTTGACCATGAACCTATACAGTTGGTTAATCAAAGCGGATTTTGAATCATTTCACCAGAATGACGAAGTATATGAATTCATGGCGATGACTCCTCTTTTTAGATACAATCAGTATACTAATGCCAGAGGTGCTGGACTGGCCATTCCCAAATGGACAAGCCAAGGATACGGGATATCCAAACTAAATGTCCTATCGAATTACATCAAAGCTCGTATGGCAAAGAGGAAGGTTCCTTTTGTTGAAACCGAAGAAGGGAACATGTCACCACCCATCCTTCGACGTTTTGCTGAGATGGCGGCAGTGAAGGTTATTGCATTCATCGATGAAGATGGATATCCCGCTGCGTTTCCTGCTTTCGGAATGGTGCCCGCTCATCCGAATCGGTTGGTTATCAAACGAGGTGAAGAAAAACGCCGAGGATACAAACTCTGTGATGGTCAAAGGGTTGCTGTTTCTCTGGTTACCCTCGAACCTGCTGCTTTTCAAGTTAAAGGTACTTTTAGAGAAATCAATGATAGTACTGGAGCAATAGAATTGGACCGAGTATACGTTGGTTCACTACCTCGTCCTGGATTACGTGTTGACCTTCCTTTGATTGAGATGCCTCAAGATCCTTAGCCGCCGATACTTGGTGATTTGAGTTGAATGAATGGAACTTCAAAGCAAAGGATGGACGAGACATAATCATCAGGCATGCAAAGGTAAGCGATGCATCTGATCTCCATGAAAATTTCTGCCAAGTAGTGTATGAAGCAGAATGGCTTCCATCATTGAAGCCAAACTCAAACAGAGCTAATTGGGCTGAATGGATTCAAAGAACCTATGGAAATCGCGAAGTTCTCTTGATTGCCCGCATAGACGGTGACTATGTGGGACATCTCAGCCTTCAACCAGAGGAATGGGCTGCCTCAAGACATGTTGCCCGTCTTGGTATCATCGTGCGAAAAACTTACCGTGGACTTGGAGTTGGGAAAGCATTAATGGAAGCGGCTGAAGAGGCTGGTCGCCAACAGAAGTATGAAAAGATTACTCTTAGCACTTTTGAGAATAATGTTGTTGCAAGAAAGCTGTATGATCAAATGGGATATCGATTTGTAGGAAAAAGAGAGCGCCATTTTCAAATGCCGAAGGGCTTTATAGATGAAATACTCATGGAGAAACTGCTTGTATGATTGAACGATGACCTTGGAGTGCAAAACTTTGTGGCGACGGATTGTTGATCATTTTCGTGATTCTCCTAGCAGACTTGCAGTAGCTCAAGCCCTTGTCCAACATGGATTCAGAGTGGATGGACCGGGTGACATCAGATGTGGCAAAATTCGTATTCCTTTGAAATCCATAGGCGATGCATTAGGTTTTGATAGGCGTACTGTGAGAGCGACCACTGAAGATATCTACTCCAGCCCTGAATTGAAATCATTCTTTTCTGCGCTCTTGCCCGCAGGTCCTTCTCTTGAAAAGGTAGCCCGCGTTCTTGGATACGGAGTCGTTACAATTTTTGTAGAGTCACCTGAGAACCCTGGAATCCTCTCTGAAGTCACACAAAGAATCGCAGGCTATGGTATACCGATTAGACAGATTATTGCAGAAGATGTAGCTATCTATGAGCAACCTTGTCTCAAAGTGATAACGCAAGAGCCTCTTTCTGGTAGCGTGATTGAAACGCTAACCAGCATAAAAGGAGTCAGTAGAGTCATAATCGACAAATAACAAGTACCACTTAATAAGAACTAAAAGGAAGTCCACCGGCTCGACTTTGAGCGTATAAAACAATGGATCCCGAAGCCCAAGATTCTGAATCTGCATTGAATGGAGCATATCCTCGGATGAAGGAGTCAAGGCAAGGAATGCGACAAGTATGGACTCTTGCTTTATCGTTGAGTATCTTGCAGATCGGGTTTGGCATTGTAACGCCAATCTTTCCATTCTATGTGGTATCTTTGGGCGCAAGTGCTTTTGATCTTGGCCTTCTTGCAGCATCTTTTGCACTGACCCGCATTCTTCTTGCAGGTCCATTCGGAGGGATTTCTGATAGGATTGGAAGAAAACCAGTTATGGCTGTATCATTGTTTGGATTTGCTATATCAAATGTGATCTATGCGGTTGCTCCCAATGTTCTTGTAATGATTATTGCCCGTTCTCTTGAAGGAGCAATTTCAGCTGGATTCTACCCTGCAGCAAATGCCTATGTATCCGATGTTACAACAATTGAGAACCGTGGTGCTGCGATGGGCTATCTTAGCATGGGGAACATGGTTGGGTTCGTTGTTGGTCCCACTGCAGGCGGAGTACTCGCAGAATTTCTTGGAATCCGCTTGCCCTTTCTCGTAGCTGCACTTGGTGCTGTCGGTACTTTCATCGCAGTATTAGTCTTAGTACATGAACCAATACGTTCGGCTGTGCAGGTGGAGGCACTGGAACATGATATTGTGCCAATAAAAGAAGTCATGTCAGAAAACAAGAAAGCCTACTCAGCTCTTGGAATCTCAATGTTTGCGAATATGTTCGCACTTGGAATTCTTGAGGTTGCCTTCACGCTTGATGCTGTGGTGAGGTTTGATTTTACTCCTATTCAAATTGGAATATTCTTTGGGGTAATCGGTGTCGTGGTTATTATTGGAAATGTAGTATTCGGGAAGTTTTCAGATAGGGTTGGTCGAAAATGGCTTATTGTCGTTGGAGGACTGATGGGTGCATTAGCGCTCTTCTTCTTCATGATTGCCAAGAATGTTAATGATTTCCTCTTTGCTGGTGCATTGCTAGGAGTAGCAATGTCAATGAGAGGACCTACAATACAGGCTCTTACTGCTGACCTCACTGATGAAACAGCTTATGGTCGAGTTATGGGGGTTATGGGTGCAGTAAGTAATAGTGCGTACGTTGTGGGTCCGATTCTAGGTGGCGTAATGTACGATCAAAGTGGAGATGCAGTATCTGCACTTGGAGTTGCAGTTATCGTTTCTGCTGCCGGAGCGCTAGCGTCAGGTGTTGGGTTGCCAAGGCGAGTTGTCAGAAGAACGGAGGTTTCTCCAAAGCAGGAATCAATAGTCATTGATGGAGAAAAATAATTACACAAAAGCTCCTGAAACATATGCAACAACACTCTTGTTATCACCTGTCACATCTCCAGAAGTTGTGTACTTATACAGTTGATAACTTACAGCCCCCATCTCCTTGGCAAATATCAATGATGCCGCTATAGGGCCAGATCCACAAATGCTAATCTTATGTTGCCTGATAAAATTGAGAAACCCCTCAGGGTCAAGATATTCAAGATACTCCATGGCTTGGTTGTCCTTGGTCCTTGCGTTTGCTGCGGACTCAAAATGTGTGAAATCCGAACTTGCAATGACCAAGATATCCATGTCGCTAGATAATTCCGCAATCGTTTTGCCCAGTGATTCTACCACTTCGTATCTATAATCTCGAAGGCAAATGGGTACGAATCCTATGTCCTTCCCAAATGTGTATTGAAGAAACGGTATCTGTACCTCAATTGAGTGCTCTGCGCTGTGAGCTATGCAGTCATTTGTGACATAATTATTCTGTTCTACTATTGCTGGACCCAGCTCTGTATCATATTTTGCAAGGCCGAGTGGCGTTTGCCAATCGTCATTACATACTGCAACAGGGTCACCATATCCTGTATGGTTGGGTCCAATGATCACTATGTGATCTGGCTTGCCATCTTCGAAGAGATTGATGTAGCTGTGAGCTGCTGGCATACCTGAATAGATGTAACCCGCATGTGGTACAATTAATGCTTTCAACCGTCTTGAGTTTCCTGGATCTCCTTCAGGTAGTCTTCCAGGGCCGCTACCTTTCAGAAAACTATCTTCAATTCTTTGGAGCAGCATAGATTCTTCTCCTTCGTAGAATCTACCAGCCACCACAGGTAATCGTGTCATTTCAATACCTGTGGATTCTAAGTGCATCATCCGAGAAAAGGATTTGTGTTTCTCTCAACCTTTTCAGGAACTTGAAAAAGATGTTTCTTCAGTATGATGGCTAGATTGCCTTTGAAACTGGAATTGAGAAACCGCCTTGAGTTCCTCTCCCTTTATCGACGATAATATTAAGAAATGGTTTCTGGATAAGACAATGTCAGCCAAACGTGAAGGTAGTCACAACGAGCAAATTGACCGAATCAATGAATTAAATTGTTCATTCATCACTCTCTTCGATTCTTACAAACGACATGATCTAGAGAAGAGGTTTGCAACACTTCTGAATAATACTAATTATCGCATCTTTGAAGAGATATTAAAATTCGAATATGCCTCTTCTGAACAAGTGGCAAATGAGTATACTGCCTGAAAGTGGAAGGTGTGTTACTCCTCCCAACTCAGACAATGCCTATGGATTCTATTCTCTTAGAGCCTCTTTGAGAAAATCAACTGCTTCATTCAATTTTACCTGTGAAGTTTCCTTTGACACCATATTGCGAATACTAACCTCGCCTTTCTCGATATCTCTTTCACCGATGATTACAGTGAACTTGGCTCCTCTTTCATCAGAACGAGCAAATAGCTTTTTGAGAGATCTCTCCATTAGGTCCATCTCCACAGTGATGTTCCTCTGTGCAAGATTGTTGGCAATCTTAGCCGCATACTTGACCATAGGTTTCTTGATGGGAGCTATGAACACATCCAATTGGGAACCTAGTTCTTTTGCAACACCTCTTTCCAATAACACATCTACTAATCTATCAATACCCAGAGATATTCCCGTAGCAGGTGTAGACTGACCCCCGAATCTTTCTATCAAATGATCATAGCGACCACCGCCAAGGATTGCTCCGACTGTTGGTTTACCAAGATATCTTCCCTCGAAGACTGGACCTGTATAGTAATCGAGACCTCTGGCCAAAGACATATCAAACTCGATTAGTGGTGTAACATCAGCCTCATCAAATATATCCGCCATAAACTGAAGTTCCTCGACTCCTTCCATTCCAATCTTTGAATCCTTTAGTAAATCAGCAAATTCATCCAAAGCAGATAGACCGCTCCCACGAATTTCAAGCGCATCAATCAGGATTTCACTGGATGCTTCAGAGATACCTCTTGTACTCAATTCGTCCAAAACCCCCTTTTTGCCAATTTTGTCTAATTTATCGATTGATCTGAAGCATTCATGAGCTAGATCATCTGTAACATCAGCTATCTCTGTAAGTCCCTTCAAGACTTTGCGACTATTAATTTTGATAATGTGCTGGTCTCTCAGAACTCTTCTCAGAAATTCGAGAGCTACAAGTACGACTTCAGCATCTGCAGCTGCACTGCTTGCTCCGATGATATCAACATCAGCCTGCAGAAACTCACGATATCTACCTGCTTGAGGTCTATCATATCTCCACGCTTTTCCAATGGCATATCGTTTGAATGGTTTTGATAAATGTGGGTTTGTTGCTACAATCCGAGCCAACGGTACCGTCAAATCGAAACGAAGTCCAACTTCGCGTTCGCCCTTGTCTTGAAATTTGAATGTTTCAGCTTCAACATCTTCTCCGCCTTTAGCAGAGAGTGTTTCCCATAATTCCATCACCGGAGAATCCAGTGGTTCATATCCAAAATTCTTGAAGACCTGAATTGCCTGAGCTACCTGATAATCTCTGACTAGCATCTCATCGCCCATTAGGTCTCTCATACCACGTACTGTTCGCATCTCACTCAAATTCGGAACCTCCAAATTCCTCTCCGGTAACAGCTTGAGACGGTATCTTGTATGAAGTTATTCCAGAAGTAGATGAACCAATCCACCATCTTGCATATTTTGTCACCAAGTGCCACTCATGGCTGCCTTCTTTAAGTGTTTTGTTGAGCCAAGACTTATGGTATTGCAATGACCCCTGAACTTAGTAGCATAATGTAGATTACGACACCGATTGCCATTATTAGGGCATCCCTAAGCACTAGATAGGACAACTTTCTCTCTCGGTCCGCCTGATAGACGAAGATGACTTTATTCAAGATTGCCATTGTT
>CAYMLT010000100.1:0-10143 GCA_964391265.1 uncultured archaeon | reverse complement strand
TATGCTATGGCCAAAGGAAATATCTGAATCACTTGATAAACAGGATCGTGAAGTTCTTGAGAAAGGACCTGGTGAATATTTCAATTCGATTCCAGATGCAAATGGTCAAACTATAATTTATAGGACCATCAAATTTCCAATTACGAAAGATGATGGCTCACGTTTTATTTGTGGGCTTGCAATCGACCTTACGGACTTGATGGATGCACAGGCGTTATTGAAGGAAAGCGAGGAGAAATACCGGACAATAGTCAGGTCAATGTATGATTTGGTCTTTGTGTACAATGAAGAGAATAAACTGTCACAAGTGTATGCTTCAGACAAAACAAAGCTCATTGGGACTCCTCATGCTATTAGAGGCAAGAATCCCCTTGAGATTCTTCCCGAGAGAATAGGTAAACGCATGATTGAAACAATTGATTTTGTCCGGTCCACTGGAAAGCCGCATACATTTGATTATCCGCTCGTATTGGATTCGAAGGAATACTGGTTTTCTGCAAACATGACATTACACGAGGATGGGGAAAGCGTTGTATCGGTTGTGCGGGATATTACTGAAAGAATAGAAGGGACAAAAGAATTGCTAAAACAGAAAGAAGAGCTAAGTGATTTCGCTCATTCAATGGGGCATGATATCAACAATTACCTGCTGAAAATGAAGTTGTTTCTGAGTGTATATGAAAAAGAACATAACCAAGCCTATGGCGAGAAAATGAAGATGCTAGTTGATGATATCAGCAAATTAGTAGAACACTCCATAACATTAGCTGATGCTGGACTTGCAATTGACAAGATCAATCATGTGAATCTTGGTACGGTTATAGATGATGTTGCCACAATTCAGATTCCAGAGAATATAGTATTTTCAAACACATGTCGATACACTGTTCGAGGTGATGAAACAAAAATTGCTCAGATATTTACTAATATTCTGGAGAATGCAGTAAGACATGCAAAACCGGCTAATATCGCTGTGACATGCCATACTTCTTCCACGCATCTTCATATTTCAATAGAAAACGATGGGATTCAGATTTCAACTGAGGCGCGTCAAAAGCTCTTCAGCAAGGGCTTTCTTGCAGTGGAAGGTATGAGAGGGACCGGTCTTATGATTGTAAAGAAACTGGTCAATGCACATAACTGGGAAATAAAACTCAAATCTTCCGAGAAAACGATTTTCGAGATTATTATCCCTGTAGATGATGTAATAAACTTATAAATGGAGCATTTTATTGAATAAATATAAATAGTATATGTTTATATGTTGTATTTCAGACATAATACATGTGATAAATGACTATGAGCGAATCCCTTGAAGGCTATGATCATCTTGTAAGATTCTTCGAAAAACAGGCGGATTGGCTAGGACTTCCTAGAAACACAGGACCAGTACTTGCCTCGCTGTATGTTGCAAAATACGAATCTGACAAAAAACTGAGTGTCGATGAGATTTGCGATTTTACACATTATTCTCGAAGTAATGTGGGTCTCATTCTGTCACAACTTGAAGCTTTAGGATTAGCAACTGGTGGAGCTGACTTTCAACAATCCGGCCGGGGAAGGAGGCGAGTTCTATTTACAATTGATGACAGTGGCAGTTCTTTGCTTTCATTAGGAATAAGGAAGATGGTAGACCGACTGGAGGATCTAGTGAGCCAGATTAATGTGCTTATGGGCATTTATGGTGACGATGCCCCGCACATCATTAGAATGCTCAAGAACTTCAAAACAGATGCTCAGAAGAGTATTGTCGACCTGAAAAACTACTAATACAACCCGCTTCTTTAGGCTACTGAAGTGATTGCCATAACTGGGTTCTTGGAAAAATAGCTACACTTGACGGGAATCGTCATTGTGAAGTAGCGAATCCACAGATTGTACCAGACTATTAGCCGCTTCGATTGAGGATAAGACTAAATCTACTACATTGATGTCGGTATCAACTACATATTTATTCAAATGTAGATATTCCACGCCAGTCCGAATAATCTGCAATTGCTCTCTCAAGTTATATGTAAAGGATAGCAGAGTATTCTTTAGATCATTTGTTGGAGTTTGTCCAATTCTAGCTCCATCTTTCTTCTTGATTGTTTCTTTGATTTTCGGGATAATTTCAGCAATATCGGTAGACTTCTCAATATATGACGCTACGCCGCGTTCATAGGCTCGAAGTGCTGTTTCCAAATTGCTCATTCCTGTAAGCATCACAACAGGAAGGTCCGGCTTTATTTCGCAGATATCCAGCATCAAGTCCAAACCCAATGCATCAGGTAGTCTATTGTCAAGAATAAGAAGATCATACTCTTCCTTGCGAATGAAATGTAACGCAGAAGCTGCATCATGAACTGAAAATGTGTTATACCCTTCTGCAGTGAGCATCTTCTCTAGTAGTTCGCATAGCGTTTTGTCGTCGTCCACCAAGAGGATTCTTTCAGTACGAGATATGCCAAACGCCCCCTATATCATTTCTTTCGGGAATGATACTTGTGTTTTGTTGTATGGTACTCTGATTATATTAAATTGTGCTGTGTATACATAATTGTTTCAGATTGATTCCCTATTTGGAAGTACTACGAAATCTGACCGGAATTATGTGGTACCAGACTCATGAATTATTGCGATCGGATCCAAGATGCGATATGTCGTTCTTTCTATGAATTGTACATTTGGTTACTCCATCTTGTATTTTGTCAAAATGCATAACGCCTGCCATTGGTTGTGTAGTACGCCAGTCTTCAATCCTACCTCCGTTATCTTCAAGTATGTGTCTGAAATTCTTTTATAATAGTAGATATAATCATTATTAACGTGATTAATCATATCCATACTGAATCTGAGATGTTCTATCAATGCAGGTTGACAAAACGGTGAATCACTCTAATGACTATCATGGTGGTTTCTAATTATGGTATCAATCCTTATCGTTGATGATGATCATTTTGTGCATCATGTGATTGGGCGGCTTCTAATTAGTCACGGATATCCAAATATCGAGCGAGCTTTCGATGGGGCCGAGGCAATACAGATGTACTCTAGCCTTTCCATTAAACCGGATATCATTCTGATGGACCATCGAATGCCTATGATGAATGGCACATCGGCAACAAGAGCAATTCTTGAAATGAATCCCTCTCAAAGGATTCTCTTTGTAAGTGCTGATGAATCAGTCATACAGGAAGCTCTTGATGCTGGAGCAATAGGTTTTCTTATCAAGCCAATTCGTGCCATACAGCTTCTTGAGGCAATTGAAAAAGCCATGAACGAATCTGTCATGAGCGAAGCAGCTTGATCAAGAAGACGGCACCTTCACCCCTTTCTGAATCTGCAAGTTCGATTGTCCCACCAATGCCCGATACAATCTGTTTCGAAAGATAAAGACCCAAGCCAGTTCCCGCAGTGGTAACGCCTCTTTGAAAGAGCCTATCTCGTATTTCTTCAGAAACTCCTGGACCGTCATCAGATACTCTGACAATGGCGTGTTCTTCAGTCAAAGTGACTCTGACATCTATGTGTGGTGTACGACCTGAATACACCGCTGCATTTCGGAATAGGTTTTCAAATACCATGGGAAGAAGTCGACTCACTTTGACATTCAGGACAGTGATATCTTTTGGTAGATGAAGATTGATCTCCATGTTATCATTGATTTCTTCAGCTAATTTGGCGGTTCTTTCAAGTATCGGAAGTAAGTTGGAATCCGCCTCATCCTCGGAGCGTGTGAATGAACGGAGCAATTCCAGAATTCTCTCACAAACCGCTTCATTGGAATTCATAAGGTCCAGAATTGGACTATCTTCTTCAAGAATTGCTTTCGCGATATCCACGTTCCCAAGAATGACTCCCACATCATTACGCAAATCATGCCGAAGAATAGAGGAGTAAATTTCTAGTTCTGCTTTCTGCTGTTGTTGGATTTCTTCACTTATTTTACGGGCGGTGATATCCCGTACATTTCCTACTGCCTCCCATCCATCATTTCCAGGAATAGCGCCCATAGAGAGGCCTAAGTCGAATTTCGTTCCATCTTTTCTAATCCCGCTAAGCTCAACAGTTTTGCCAATAGCATTTCCCTCACCAGTTCTCACATATGATTTAAATGCCTTCAAATGATCCTCTATGTATTTTGCTGGCGCGAGTCTTTCATGCAAATTCATACCTACTGCTTCTTCACTAGAGTATCCGAATATTTTCGTTGCTGCTGGATTCCAGAATCGAACTATTCCAGAACTATCAATCATTATAATGCCATCCGAGTTTGCATCGGTTATTGCCTTTAATCGATTCTGCTCATTTTCCAGACGCCTCTCAATCAATCTTTGCTGTGTAACATCTTGAAAGACTCCTACTGAACCGATAATAACACCTGCTTTATTTACTCGGGGACTTGCGTCTACATGCACATCTCTCAATTCTCCTTGTGCCGTTAGCATCCGAATATCATAGCCAGTAGCAGCTTTTTGCTTTCGGAGTTCGATCTGTAAATTCATTATTGCTTTATCATCCTCATGGATAAAGTCTAATACACTCTTCCCTATTATTTCATTACTGGAATAATTAAGCATATCAGAGAATGCCGTGTTAACCAGCAGAAGCTTTTCGTTTTCATCAGCGATTGCCAAACCTGCTGGGAGCATTGATATAAGATCTGCATACTCTTGCTCTCGAATTTTCAATTCACTAATGTCTGATACAATTGCTATACTGCCAATAATCTCGTTTTCATGATTCCTAAAGGGGACCGCAGATATTCTTGTTGATCGAATGCTTCCGTCCCTGTGTTGCATATCCAGTTCGTATAGTGATGACATACCATCGGAACGGATTTCCGATTCAGCGGCAATTCTTTGTTGCTCGTAGTCTGGAACATAATTAATAATCCTTTGTCCTATCATTTCGGAAGCCGTGTCACCTATTATGTTTGCGAACCCCTGGTTTGCAAAAAGGATTGTATCATTGATATCTGTAATCCCAACACCCTCTGCCATTTCCATGAAAATTGTGCGATAACGCTCTTCGCTCTCCTGCAATGCTTTTTCATTTTCCTTGCGTTTGGTTATATCCCAATTGTATTCGATTATCTGAGTAATATTCTTATTCTCATCGAAGATAGGGAATCCGTGAACTTCATACGTAGCTTCAATTCCGGTTTCTGGATTCACATGTATATGCTCTACTGAAACAGGCTTTCGAGTGCGTTTCACCTCCTCCAGAGGGCATGGGTGCATCGTATTACAACAGGGTTCTTCGCTGAAGTGCGAGTGAGTGTGACACTTTTGCGATTTTCCAAAATCCAAATTAGCAGCTTTGTTGGCTATCCTTATCTCATACGTATTCGCGTCAATTACATAGAAAGGATGAGTTAG
This sequence comes from uncultured archaeon, assembly GCA_964391265.1. Lineage (GTDB taxonomy): Archaea > Asgardarchaeota > Thorarchaeia > Thorarchaeales > Thorarchaeaceae > MP5-2226. The sequence goes on along the minus strand of CAYMLT010000100.1, from coordinate 4,780 downwards.
TGAATCGAGGACTGTTTGCAGAAACCTATGCTGGTCTTGAATCCTTTGTTCGTTTTCCTTCTGTAGTTTCTCCGCTCGTTTTTGCTCTGTAATATCGATTATTGTCACCACAAAACAATCCGGATTTCCCTTCGCGTTTTGTTGGATTGAGAATTGCATGCTACACACTCTAATTTCGCCGCTGCCTGAACGGAATTCCACCTCTAGGATACGTTGTGCTTCCAAATCTAGTATGTGTTGTTCATGCTTACCCTCAAGAATAGCCAAGAATGTAGCTTCTAATGACTCGCGCATATCCTCCGATACAATATCGAAAAAACTTCGTCCAACTATGTCATCTTCATTATGTTGAAGAATCTCCATGAAAGGCTTGTTTGCCTGACTTATGATGCCAGAAGTTTCCACTCTGATTATTCCTATTGGTGCGTCATGAAAGAGAGATTTGTAACTCGTTTCACTAATCGCTGGCATATCATCATGCCATTTCTTAGAAGTAATGTCTCTGAATCTCCAGATATGACCAACTCTCTTTCCCTCTCGAATCAAATGGCATGTATGCGTTTCAAACACTCTTCCATCATCGAGAAAGATGGTTTCCTGTTTCCTGTCCACTATGTCATTTGTGTCTGGGATAATAGATATCTTCGATTTTGAAGAATCTATTTGGTCGTCAATAAATTGCATTAGCATCAAATAGCTCTCTTTTTGAATAAGGGCTGGAGGAATATACCACATTTCTGAAAATTGCGTATTGTGATAAATGATATTCTGTTCATCATCTATCACGAGCAGTCCATCTGGAGAAACATCATTCATCATTCTAACTAATTCATTTGTTTTACTATCATATGCGCCCTTATCGGATGGAAATTCGGAATTTATATTATCTGGTATAGCTAAAACATCTCCTTGTCGTTTCTTATTCTCTTGAACTCGATTGCAGGGGAATCTTAAACACAAATTTCGCCCCCTTGCTTGCATCCTCCTTCACCCTATCCTCTACCCATATCACACCTCCATAGTGATCGATGATTCTTTTGGACAGGGTCAATCCTATTCCTGAACCCCAATAGCCTTCCTTCTTTTTGGAAATCCTTGCAAACAGGAATTCCTTTTGCTGATCGGGAATTCCATTTCCATGGTCCGAAATGCTAATTTGAAGGAATCTTCCCTGGTCTACGATTTCAGATGCCACATCAATACTGACTTCGTCCTTTGGAGTATATTTTGCAGCGTTGTGAAGAAGACCGTAAAATACTTCTTTGAGGTAAGTATCAGCCATAACGGACTGATTCTTTATCTTTCCATTTAGTTGAATTGTCTTCTCGTGTAAATCAGTTTTAACGTTCTCGAAAGCAATTTCCATCGCCTTTTCCACGTCAGTGGCAACCAACATTGGTGGACTATTATCTAGTTGTGTGAATTTCTTTACCGCAGAGATAAGCTGGGCTGAACGAAGGACTTGGTCAAGCGCATCTTGAACCATCTCTTCAATCACTTGAGGAATTGCTTCTTCAAATAAAATAAGCTCCAAATTCCCACTAATAGCCTGGTTTATATTCGAAAGATCGTGACCCATTAGATCTACAAAGAACTCCGCACGGTCAAGTGTGTGGACTAACTTAATTTGTGTGTCTTTTCCTTCTGTTACGTCTCGTATAACAGCTACAACACTTCTGCCATCATCATGAAGGCTCATAGCCGCCGAAAACCACCTTATTTCATCATTTACTTCCAAGGCGTAGTCGAACGACCTACTTACACCCCCGTTTCTAACTTTCTTGGCAGCGACCATAAAGGGCACAGCGATTTCTATTGGAAGAAAGTCGCTCATATGTTTTCCAATGAGCTGTTCAGGAGGAGCAAGCAGAGTCGAGGTATCGTTATAATACACTTGGCTATACGTATCATGCTCGTCAAAAACGAATACTATATCATGCAATGAAGAAACGAGTGTGCGGTATTTTTCTTCACTCTCTTGCAGGGCTTGCTCGGCTTTTTTCCTATCGGTGATATCTACTACGGTTCCTAGCAGAATAGATGGCGTTCCATCTTCGTCGTTGAGCAACAAGCCTTGGGCGTGAACCCATATCATACTACCATCCTGAGCAACAATTCTGTGATCTACATTGTAGACCTTCTCGCCCTTCGATGCTGCTACAAGATTTTCTTGCACCATCACTCGATCGTCAGGATGGACATATTCGACAATTTCCTCCATTGTTGGTTGGAAGACTGCTGGGTCTATTTTGAACATACGATATGTTTGCGCAGATAACATTAACGCATCAGTTCTAATATCCCAGGTCAAGAATCCCATTTTCGCAACCTGCTGTGCTCTCTGAAGCATTCTTTCACTGTTTTTTATGGTTTCCTCACTCTTTTTTCTCTCCGTGATATCTTGAATTTGTGTGAGATAATGAGTGGGAGTTCCAATTCCTTCAAGATCTAGTGGCGTGACGATTGAATACAGATGCACTTTGTCCCTCCTTGTTGATTTACCTAATCCAAGTTTGTAGACCTTATCGAAATCATAGACTCCTTCCATTTCGACAGCTTCACCGAGTTCAAGTTTGGAATTAGCCCACTCTGGAAAGTGAGGGTCCAATTTCATGTTATATCCTATGGTATCCTCGATACTGGAGATTCCATAAGTGTTAGCAAATGCCCTGTTGAATTCGATGATACTTCCTTCTTTGTTAAAGAGACTGATTGCTATGGGTGATTCATCAAATATGCCTCCGTATGTAGCTTCACGAGCTCTAAGGAGGTTCTCAGCAATTTTCCTCTCAGTGATATCGGAGATAAGAGACTGATAGCCGATTGGTCTTCCGTTTTCCGAAAGGATAGTATTATGTATCTGAAAATGAAATACCGTATTATCTTTTCTAAGTCCTTTTGCCTCAAATCCACCTCTACTCGATTCTCCAGCCTCCCGACTCGCTTTGAATTCTCTCAGGATCAAATCCTTGTCCTCAGGATGAACTAACTGGATAAAGTTAGAACCCATACTCTCACCGATAGTATAACCAAAGATCTTTGCACCCGCATCATTGCACATCGTAATGTTACATTGAATGTCTGTAATGAAGATTCCATCTGACAAGTTCTCAAAGAGTGTCCTATACCGTTCTTCGCTCTCACGTAACCTCTGTTCAGCCTTCTTGCGTTTAGTTATATCCCAGAATACTCCAAGAACACCTACAATCTTTCCATTCTCTGCACGTACTGGTGCCTTGATAGTTAATCCGTACTTGGGATTCCCATCATTAGGATTCTCTTCTTCAATCTCCATAGTGATTCCAGTTTCAAATATCTCCCTGTCTGTACCAATGTACTTCTCCGCGATTTCCTTGGGAAATAAATCATATTCTGTCTTGCCAACAATCTCCTCTGGGTCCATATTGTAATCTGCTGAAAATGCTGGATTCACGGCCACATAGCGTGAATCGAGATTTTTATAGAAAATCTTGTGAGGCAGATTCTCAAGCAGCGTCCTATTTTTTTCTTCACTCTCTCGCAATACCTTTTCGGCGTGCTTTCTTTCTGTGATATCTCGTCCAATTGAAACTATGAATTTGGTGTGTCCGTCGTTTCCGACCATTTGAGATGTTGTATATTCCATTGGGATTTTACGATCATCTTTTGTAATGAGGTCCACTTCAAAACTAGCTGTTCGCTTTTCATCAACCTCCGCAATTGCACGATTCCCTTTCACCAGATCTTCTTCACTAAAGTACGTTTCAGGAGCGTTCAACAATTCTATTTCACTATCAGTATACCCTGTAATGTCCTTGAATGCTTTGTTCCACCTTGTTGCTTTCCCAGTTACGGATTCTCGTACAAAGAAAGTGTCTCTCTGCGCATTTAATGCAGCTTCGGTGAAATTTTTTTCTGCCCTTAGCTCCTCTTCAGCTCTTCTTCTCTCTGTTATATCCTCCCCAGAACTGAGAGTTCCAATGGGTGTCCCGGTTTCATCTTTAAGAAGCTGGTTGTGCCAAGCGATTAGTTTCTTCGTTCCATTTTTTGTAGCGATGTGATTCTCAAAATGTGTTGCGCCATCAGTCTTCCCCAGCATGAGTTGCTTGAATATTCTGTATGCATTCTCGCTCTCATCTGGTGGCAGAACAGATTGAAACCAGTTCTTGCCAATCAATTCATCCTTGGAGTACTCAAGCGCATCCAAACCCTTCTGATTCAGAAGAGTAATATTTCCCTCATTATCTAAAGCAACGATAACCACTCCCGCAATATCAAGGAATGATTTGGCTTGGTCATGAGCTCTTCTCAATTCTTCATCAGCAGCTTTTCTCTCAGTGATATTGTTAATGAATGCCCAATATCCTGATGGATTATTATCTTCATCACGACTGAGATATGCATTCACTTCTACCGGGATGATAGAGCCATCTTTATGGATGAACTCCTTCTCATAAGACTGGGAATAGCCAACAACATCAACCTGTTCTTTGAGAATCGATAATGACATCCCATGCCATTTTGCAGGGGTCATATCCTCTATCGTCATTTCAAGAATCTCATTCTCTGAGTAGCCTACCATTTCCTTGAATGCTGGATTGAAATCTATGAATCTTCTATTGCAGTCAATACTGGCAATTCCGTGCCTCGATGATTCGTACAAGCTACGATATTTCTTTTCACTAAGAGCAATCATCTGCTCTGATTTTACACGATCACCTACATCGCGTGCAACTCCAACTAATCCAGCAGTATTTCCTTCGTTGTCTATTCTTGGTGATTCGTCTATCTCAAGGTACGT
>CAYMLT010000099.1:0-10157 GCA_964391265.1 uncultured archaeon | reverse complement strand
AAAGCGTACGTAGAATCTGCAAGAGCCATAGGAGCTTCCGATACATACATCATCTTCAGGCACGTTTTGCCAAATGTTACACCAATATTATTTGCGAACATCACACTTGGTGTTGTAGGTGCGATCCTATCTGAGTCTGGTCTGGCATTCCTTGGTCTGACTGATCCAAGCGCTCCAAGCTGGGGTAGAATGCTTGCAGACGCTCAGGGTTCAGGTGGTTTCACTCAGGGTGCTTGGTGGGTGGTTGTGTTCCCGGGATTGATGATCACAATATTATCCCTGGCCTTCACCTTTGTAGGTCACACACTTGACCAGGTTCTTAATCCTCGATTGAGAGAGAGGTAGAATCACTTCGATTGGTGTGCTCTTTTTTGAGTGCACCATCACTCTTTTTCTCGACAATCCAATGAATATAATCTAGAGCACCTGCTGCTTTTTCAGCAACTGGCGTGATCCTTCTCGAATGTGAATGAGTTCATATGTGCCGTCTACAATTGCTCGACAATGACAACAATTGCAATCTCCACGATTAATATTTGTAAACGTTAAATCACTGAATATTGCTTTAAATAAATCTCCTCTACCTTGAGCACTATGTTTATTAAGATAAGAACATGCAATTATATTGGCTCACAGTACTTAGTGTCACTATGTACTGTATCGGAGAGTCTTACATATGGGACTTAGAGAATATGTTATCAGAAGATGCATCTACATGTTTCTACTCGTAGTCGCAGTAGTATGTTTCAACTTCTTCCTCTTCAGACTTCCCACGCTTGTATTACATGTCAGTCCTGTCGACCTGATGATCAGTGAGGAGCTAAGGCGAAACCTCACAAGAGACGCACTAGAACAACTCTATCTTAGATTTGGTCTTGTGCCAGATCCAGACATTTTCGATTGGATTTACATGTTCTGGCGATACATGATCAACATGTTCACTGGAAACTTCGGCATCTCCTTCGTTAGCCAGAAACCAGTAATGGATGAATTGATGGCAAGACTGCCCAACACTCTTCTGTTGATGGGTACCTCCTCCATCGTATCAATCATTCTTGGTATCTGGACCGGCGTGAAGGTCGCTGCTGACCCGGGTTCTCGAAAGGATGTCGGTGCAGTCACGGTAGCGCTGTTCATCTACGCGCTCCCAATCTTTTGGATGGGTATGATGCTGTTGATGATATTTGGGTTCTATCTACCAAATCTTACTGGCAATCTAATTAACTTCCCCTTGGGCGGAACAATTGACTATTCAGTATGGGTGTCAGCCAAGGCAGATCCGCTTGGTGCTCTAGTGATAGCTGCAAACATTCTACATCACTTGATTCTGCCAATGATTGCTCTTGGAGTAGGTAGCTATGGTGGATACTTCCTTTACATGCGTAACAACCTAATCGATGTGATGACTGAGGACTACATCCTCACTGCGCGGGCAAAAGGTCTTGACGAGAATCAGGTGCTGTACAAGCATGGTCTGAAGAACGCAATGTTGCCAATGGTCACTATCATTGCAATGACGTTTGGTTTCCTCATAAACGGGGCGACGCTTACAGAAACGGTGTTCAACTGGTACGGCCTTGGGAGGTATATCTTTGATAGTCTGGTTATCTTGGATTACCCTGTCGTCCAGGCGATTTTCATGATCATTGCAATCACAGCGATTTTAGCTAACTTTGTTGCAGATTTACTGTACGGTGTGCTTGATCCAAGGATTAAGTACGGATAATCTGTATTTTGTAAATCAGGTAGCCCCTCGGGGCTTACCTTCTTTCTTTTTTATTCAATAATTGGTTCTGCTTTTCGAATTTGCAAGTGATATGTCCATACCACCTTTGTTTTAATGGATAAAATTCCGCAATCTTTGGGTTTGCAGGAATGTTGATAAGGTCCACAAAATTCCGGCATGTCCCTTCAGAATGGTAAATTCTTCTATTCTGTTTGAAAGCGAAGGCAAGGTGCATAATTTGACGGAAGCAAAATCACAAGGCTGGAAGGATAGTAATTGGTATATTGGAATTTCTTCCTTTTGGGAGGAATTCAGAAGACACAGGATTGGTTTGATTGGTATTGCTATACTATTGATGTTTGTTGCAATGGCAATTGCAGCTCCAGTTCTTGCAACTCATGATCCCTCTCCAAGTAACAAAGTTGCACCTAGTTTCCTGGCCCCAAGTTGGATGAGCTTCTTTGATCCAAACGGCGTAGTAACTGGGCAGAGAATTCCTGACCCAACTTTTGAAAATGATCATGGGTTTACGATTGTGGGAGACCGACCGAGTCAATTTTCTTCCGTTCAAGGGGATGCGGATAGTGGATATGGGCAAAGCCATGTCAATCTAACATGGAGTTATATTGCAGGCGAGGGGCTGAATTTCACTAGAGACCCTGAAGGTCAGCTTCCTGACACAGGTGATTTCATTTATACAAGCCAATCAATTGATTGGCCCTATAACAGCCTACCCAGCGATGTCAATATGACTCTGGAATTCGGTACTACTCTAACTGGAGATTTTGCCGCGGACGTTTATGGTGGTTTGATGTTCCGTGTCTACCTATGGCTAATTGATTCTTCAGGGAACTGGCAACAAGTTTACAAATCAAATCCTCCGTATAGTGAGAATCTCCTCTCTCATCGCGTCGACCTCAACTATTTTGATATTGCAGCAGGTTGGAGAGGGATGATTGGAGATGCAGATAATCCTCCGGAAGATCCCGAGGATGTTCTCACAATCGCTATTGGTCTTGCACCTTCACGCAACTTTGAAAGCTTCGCAGGAACAGCTCCTTGGGAGGAATACACAGGAAGCGTCACAATAACTGTTACCAAGCTTGAAATGGTTCCTTACGGAGATTACTATGGTCTCCTTGGAACAACTGATAAAGGAGCTGATGCGTGGAGCCAATTGGTCTATGGTTCAAGAATTTCGCTAACCATCGGTATTCTTGCTACAGCACTTTCTACCATTGTCGGGGTAGTTGTTGGAATGAGTGCAGGATACTTCGGTGGGAAGACTGATGAAGTTCTTATGCGTGTGGTTGACTTCCTACTTGTAATTCCAGGATTGCCACTCATGATGGTCCTTGCGGCGTTCCTCGGCCCTACTGTAGAAAACATCATTGTGGTCATATCGATATTAGGGTGGACGGGGACATCACGTCTCATCCGGTCGCAGGTCATGGCTGAGAAGAACAAAGCGTACGTAGAATCTGCAAGAGCCATAGGAGCTTCCGATACATACATCATCTATAGACATATCTTCCCTAACGTAACACCGATTCTTTTTGCAGATATCACACTTGGCGTTGTGGGTGCGATCCTATCTGAATCTGGTCTGGCATTCCTTGGTCTGACTGACCCCAATCAGCCAAGCTGGGGTAGAATGCTTGCAGATTCTCAGGGTTCAGGTGGGTTCACCCAGGGTGCTTGGTGGGTGGTTGTGTTCCCAGGATTGATGATCACTATCATCTCTCTAGCATTCACATTTGTGGGACATACGCTTGACCAGGTTCTTAATCCTCGATTGAGAGAGAGGAGGTAATTAATGTGGGGTGATATCATTTTCACCCCGTTTTATATTATTTAGAATACTCAATCTCAGCATTTGTCCACTCCGAATCCAGATTCTCGGGCTATGTGCAAATATGAAAATAGACAGGTACTGATAACACAACCCTTTTATCTCCTAATTCCAGACAACCTGTATCCGATTCGACTCGGAAAAGGAGATAGAGAGAATAATGGCTAGCAATCGTGCTAAAAGAGCACTAGCTTTTACTCTTGTTGCGGCATTTATGATGATGGCAATTTCACCTATTTTTGCCATTGCACAGACAACCCTGCCAGGGACCATGAAAAACGGTCCTTACATTAACAAGCTTGTCTTTAATGTCATTACACAAGATGATCAGCAAGTTCTCGCCTTACAAGATGACCAGATCGACCTCATCGGTGATATGGTCGATCCAGGCTTCCTCGATACGCTCACTGAAGCAGCGAATATCGATGTAGCAAGAGTCTTGAGAAACGGATACGGCTATACTGTAATTAATACGGCCAAGTATCCAATGAATATAACAGATTTCAGAAGAGCCCTAGCTTTTGCTTTGGACAAAGAAGCAATTTCTGACGACGTCTGGGATGGTCTATCAAGCCCACAGGACAGCTGTGTTCCACAGGTCAATCCTGGTTCAATTGAAGGCCTTCTGCCTTACACCTACTATGAAGCAAACGCTGTTCTTGGTAACCAGCTGCTTGATGCTGCAGGCTTTGCTATTGATTCCGAAACCGGATTCAGAACCGCTCCAAATGGTCAGCCCTTCGATATCCTTGTTGAATGTGCAACATCATCCGACATTGCGATTGAAGTAGGTACCAAGGTTGCTGAAGCACTCACTGCTCTACATGTTGATGCAGAGTCACGACCAACAGACTTCTACGAGTATCTGAACAGGCTTTACTTCCACGGAGACTTTGATATGGTCTTCCTCGGTTCATCATTCAACAACTTCGACCTTGACTGGCTCGCATATGAGTACTGGTCAGAGTATGCCGATGAACCATACTGGAACTTTGCTAACTTCAGAAATGCATCCTATGATTCATGGCGCGATCAGCTCCTTCATTCCACCTACTGGGACGGTCCTGGAGGTGTCCTTGAAGCAGCTCTTAAGATGCAGGAGATATGGGTGTATCAAAGCCCCATGATCATCTGTTACGAGAACGTGCTATTATCAGCTTACAGGACTGACAAGTTCGATGGATATGTCAACGATGTTAGCGATGGTGTACCAGGTTGGTGGACAAACTATAAGGTTCATTTGAAGGATTCTGAGGGTGGCCCATTCGGTGGATCATTCCGCTGGAGCAACCCACTCGATATTGATACTTTCAACCTCATGGTAAGCTCTTCAGCTTACACAATGAATGTTCTGAACCAACTCTATGACAGCTTGATCACTCAGGACTCTGATGGAAATGATGTTAACTGGCTCGCAGAGTCATACACAGCACAAACCCATTCAGACAATCCAGCTGTACCAGCTGGTCACACTAGGTTCACGTTCAACTTGGTTCAAAATGCTACCTGGACTGATGGATCTCCTCTAACAGCAGAGGATGTCGCATTCACACTGAACTACTTCCGTGACTCGCCTGATCTCTCAGAGATGACGGCGGCTTACGCTCCAACTACCTACACAGTGGTTGTAGAGTTTAGTACTGAATCATATTGGCATTTGCACACTGCTGCATACAAGCCAGTGCTTCCAAAGGAAGTATTCCAGGACGTAGGTCTTGCGGGATGGAACACATGGAATCCTAATCCTCCAGTTACGGAGATGATTACCTCTGGTCCATTCAACATTTCTGACTATGTTGCAGGTGAATTCACAGAATTGACCTACAACCCGAACTATGTCTTTGGTCTGCCTCACGAACTAGGCAACACTGGACCAACTGATAACGGTCTTGGCGACCTCACAATGGCTATTGTAGCCGGTGCAGTCGGCGCAGCCGTAGTTATCCTGGTTGGCGGCTATGTCTTAATGAGACAGAGATAATTTAGTTTAAGGGGACTATTGTCCCCTTCCCCCTTCTTTTTTTCAATTTCAATCTCACATAACTCAATATAGCTATTGTGAATCTGGTCTTGCGGTGGTCTGTATTCTTTTAACCGCTATATGCACACTTGCAAGTAGTGAAGAGAATGCAAATTCAAAGAAATCAAATCATCTTACTTACACTATCAGGTCTTCCTTTACTACTCGGTTCTGGATTTGCACTTCTTGTGCTTGATTCATCGGTAATCGGAAACCTCTTGGGTACTGCACAGTCGTACACCATATTCGAATTAGCCATTCAAGCTATCCTCTCAACAGCAATGGGTACCCTAATAGTACTGGCAATGTTCTACACTCTGAAAAGAAGAGGAAAAACTGCAAAGAAAATAATGATAGCTTTTGTCGTTTCACCTGTTCTATACTTTGTATTCCTATTCCTTGGCGAAGCATTTCTTCTGATACTCTTCAAAGGATCCGGCAACATCTTTCAAGGACTTATCTCCATTTTGTCACTTGGAATAGCCATGTTGTCATTAGCAATGATTCTCATGGATGCTATTCCTCCTGCTATGAAAAATCTCTTTGTCGCTTTCTATGGCAGCATATTTGGCATCTTCTTGGGAATAATTATGGTCACTTCGACCATGTTTGTTTTGATCATATCCCTCATTACGGAAGACTTCTTGCTGACGCGATTCTCCCCAGTAGCAGACGAAGCAAAGATGAGTGGGCGTGTTGGAGAGGATCCATTTGACTATACCAGAATCAAATCTGAGGGTGTCACGGTTGGAGTTGGAGACTATGTTGCTCTCTCTCTTCTATCTGCCCATGCGGTTGTCTATTTTCCTATCCACGTTTGGATTATGTCCCTCATTCTAGGATTTGCAGGTGTTGTGATAAATGTACTAGTTCTAGCTCGAGAAGGAAAAATTCTTCCCGGAATTCCTGTTCCAGCGATTCTTGCAATATTCCCTTGGATAGTCCATCTAATATCACTTACATTTATCTGAAGGGAGAAAGGATGCGTGGAGCGGAAGTAAGATATTCAGAAACTGTCGAAAAAGGAGTGAATCCTAATGATATCAGATACTAAACCTCAGAATATTCTCATCATAGCCACCATTGTTGTTGGCTTAATTAGCGGACTCGGTCTTGCTTCCAGTGCCGCTTGGTATAGTGGAAGCTACTCTATTGTGCGATACCTAGATATTGAATTGACTGAAGTTCGTGTGGGTAATTTTGGATTCGATAATATGTCTCTTAGTGCACAATTCAATGTACAGGCCCCTGCTGTCAGTACAGGCGAAGCTCAGATAACTTTCTTCGGAATGTCTGTTTATCTAAATGGAGAATCGTTCAGGTATACTACTTTCCAGAAGAGTGTCCCTACAGAGTTGAGAACAGTCTATCCTGCATATAATGAAACTTTTAGAATAGGATCAACGATACTTAGCGAGATAGATCGTCAGATAATACTTGATGCTTCAGAGTCAGGAGAATGGGTATTCAGTATGACCCTTACTGTCTTCTATGACATCTTTGATAGCCCCGGAGATCAAGTAAGACAAATCGCATATAGTTACAATGGCACACCAATAGGAGTTGATGTCTAGGGAGTGGAAAGGATCCTCTTCAATCGAGCGATTCTTTCTACTGCGACGGCATCTACGCCTTGTTTGAGTGCAATCTCTATTGAAACCAAATCGAGATGATAAATGTGAAAGAGAATCTCTTCCAGTTTTGAAACGTCAGCATGTTTGAGATGAATAGAATGTACTCCTTCGTCGGAATATATTTCTGATGTCGCTTCAATCCGTTTCCTGATTCGTGCGGATTCGTATTCACTTCTTAGGAAAACGGGAACAATATCCCGGGACGCAAACCAACCTACGCTCTCGATTTCATTGTGATTTGCCTCTGGAACAGTGGAATGGAATGAAGCAGTTTTAGCATTCTCATTGATTTGACATTTCGCTCTATACGCTGCCGCTTCAAGATGACCCGACCCGATAAACAGAGGTATTTTACCACTGAGACTCCTCGCAACCTGACTTGGCGATAAGTCGGTATTCATCCACCCTGCTTTTCTTTCTTTCAGTTTTCTCCCGATCTGAATCAAGTTAGTTCTATTCTCTCCAATCAACGACTCGATGAGCGGAAGCTCTACAGATACTATGAGTGGGAGTGCAGCTCTTGGTTGAAAGTTACCTGGAAGCATACTCACTCTCTTAGGGTTGGCTAGGTCTTTGAGTTTTCCACCTGAAGTTATTACAAATGGTGTACTACCCCTGTCGATTGCTTCTGCAAAAGCTGAAAGCGTTTCTTCTGTGTTCCCTGAATAACTTACAGCTATTACTGACCAATGGGAATCTATGAATTTTGGAAGGGTGTATTCTCTGACACAAGTTATTGGGATTGCTGCCACATCACTATAGAGGCCTTTGCATATTTCACCCGCAATTGCAGAACCCCCCATTCCAAGAATGCATACGCCTGTGGATGTAATTCTCGCAGAATCTAATGCATCTTCACTGGGATTCACTGTTCCAAGCATCTGTGGAAACCCATTCACCATGCTGCTCATATTTGTTCTATCGATATTATCCAATACCAAATTACATCGCTCCGAAATAGGAAAAGTAACTATCCTAATGACAATTTCTCTTTGACATGTATCTGACTAGATCCCTGGGGATTTCACAGAGCCAAGCTTGAATCTAGCTCCTTCAATGGGTTTGGTCCTGATAGCAGGGATGATGTTACTCCCCCTATCGTTGATAGGCCATAGCTTTCTCTTCTTGCTGGCGCAGTAGAAACTTCAGCTGTGATTCTTGTTGACGGATATGTCCTACTGAAGCTGTGATGGTAGCGAATCAAATGGGAAACTTGGATGTCTTCTCTCCTTTTCCTTTTTTATTCTCTTTTTGCAGAAGACTAATACGAAGGAGTATCATAGAATCCATCTGCTTACTCTAATCATGGAGGAACTAAATTGGGTTTGATGAGAACTGCAGCTGTGAAGGGGATCATTCCTGCAGGCAACAAGATTTCCGAGCTTCGGGATAATCTAATGCGCCTCATGACTACAACCGCTACGGTTATGGAGGAACGTTTTGGAGAGGAGGGACTCAAGGCGGTTTCAGAGGTTTTTCGTCGATTAGGCATGGAAGATGCAGAAGCACTCCGAAACCGTTTGGATTTGGGTGATACTCTAAAGGATGCTCTTGACGCTTGGTTGGTAATTGGACATGTCATGGGATCGAAAATGCTAGTGACATGGATTTCAGAGAATAGGGTAGAAACCGACCATCCTTTCTGCCCACAGCATAAGGCGTTTACCGACAAAGGCAAGTTGTACTGCGAATCTGTTTGTTGGCCATATGTGGAAGCAGTGGCCGCAGGAATTGCCAAAGGCGCAAAAATGGAGGTTCCAAAACCTGCCGATGACAATACTGCATGCACTAAGGCAATCGTACTTTCGATGAGTGAATAGAAATTGCTTATCGCACTTGAAACGGATGCTGGTGTGCTCCAAGGTGTATTTGCACAAGGAGATAGTCTGCCTACTAGGTGCGTTCTTCTACTCCATCCACACCCACTCTAAGGCGGAAACATGAACAACAATGTGATTCTGGCTATAGATAGTGTGATGAGAGGTTTAGGGGTTTCAACTATGAGATTTGATTTCAGAGGGTCAAATTCTGGCTCGCGTCTATATGAATGTCCAAGGGGAGCCATCGAAGATGCCTCATTGGTAATTAAGCATATTGCGAATAAAATGGGGATTCGTGATTTCGCCATCATTGGATATTCCTTTGGTGGATCCATTGCTTTGAGAGTTAGTATGTATCATCTTCCCTCTTTGCTGATAACAGTAAGTGCATCTTGGGAGATTCTCAAAGATTCGGGTGTGCCATTGGATAATCTTTCTATGATATCTTGCCCTTCCCTTCTGATTCATGGCCGAGCTGATAGAATGGTGCCCTTTTTGGACATGACGAGAATATCCACACATCTTGGGGGCTCTGTTGATTTATTTGCGATTGATTCGGAAGGCCATTTTTTTCTGAAATCGCTATCTATCGTTTTGGATACAGTGTTAACATTCATGAAAAATAGTTGGGATATGCATTTGCAGGATGACTAGCCTTAAGTGTACCATGCAATCTGATGCAAATGAATAGAGATGTTCAAAGCTGTAATTTTCGATCTTGATGGAACGATAATACAGCTTACGTTGCCGCTTGAACGCATGCGGGATGACGCAAAAAACTACTATATCAATGAGGGTCTGCCACCAGAATTACTTGAACCCGCAGATGGTATATCAAGCTCAACTGCAAAGGCAAAAGAATACTTCCTCAATAATGGAATGTCTCAAGACGAATGGGATGTCATGCAACAGGAATTGGATGTTTTAATGGCCTCACATGAAACCACGTCTGCGAAACACGCTCGTCTTATGGATGGAGTTTTGGAAAGTATCCAGGCCATTAAATCAATGGGGATTCGAACAGCGGTTCTAACAAATAATAGCCGTCATGCAACGGATATCATTTTGAAACAACTTCCTTTGGAAGAGTACTTCGAGATTATAC
>CAYMLT010000098.1:0-10157 GCA_964391265.1 uncultured archaeon | reverse complement strand
CAGAATCTTCAAACTCTTCTGGGGGAGGAGGTAATTCAATTCCCTCGAGAAGTCGCAAGACATTCTTTGTTTTTGCAATAGCCAATCCAAGCTGTAGCTCGGGAACATAAAGAACCGTGAGAATCCAGTTATCATCCACAGGTGAAAGAACTACGAGACCTTTCTCTGTGTCTATTGTCATCAATCGCAAATCAGATTTGTATAGACCTATTGAGTCTTTTACACGAGGAAACAGCTCATCGGGAAAAGCGAAGCTTACGAACGGTCTTCCCATTTTTGTCATTAGCGAGTATCCTAATACCTGATCATCAAATCGTAGCTTTGATAGTGCTCGCTCCAAATCGGTTGACATTTTATCCTACCTCACGGTCTCTAACGGCCAGTGGTCTTGCGCTATATGTTTTTCCGAAAGCACAAAGAAAAGCATTGTGGTGGTGTCCCAACCGTCACAAATCTTCTCCAAGAGCCGCTGGCAAGTATGGAAGCGTCAGTAACCATTAAGAGCTCTTGTAGTACGTACGTCCTTAGACAGAAAGGGGCAAATCACCTATGAAGAACCTAATTGGAGGTGTCATTGGCGCACTGGTTGCGTGTGTGGTCATATCTTTCATGAGTGGGATTCCCTTAAGCACCTATCCAGATCCATTTAATCAAATTGGGTTCATTTTGGATGGACCACCTTTACTAGAAACGGCGTATTTTTCGTTTTTTAATGCGCGGAGCTTAGTCAACCTCTTGATTGTGATTGTTTTTTCAGGAATAGTATTGGTTCTATTCTCGAAAAATCAAGGAAGCGTTGTCCGAACAATTCTTTGGATGGGAGCTTCATTAGGGTCCATTCATGTGGCGTCGGTACTATTGATGAATCCAGCTTTTTGGACTAGCGCTGATAGGAATTTTGCTCTATTGATGATCTATATTCAAAACATATTGATTTCAATACCTACCATTGTTGCATCGGTCCCACTTATGCGATTTAAAGCCTGGTTAAATAGAGGTGAAGTACTCATACCACCTAAGATTGAAACCATATGTGAATGTGGTGCTGTATTCAAGTCGCGCCCAATGATATGTTCAGAGTGTGGTAAGACATTGGATTACTTGTCAACGCTCTCTACTGATACCGCCACCAAGTAGACCACCAACAAATGCGGCAATTGCGGGATAGATTGCCCCTTCAAGAATAACTTGCATCAAAAACATCGATTCACCACTTAGTATTGCAAGAGGGTCAGTTGTTCTAATGAAGAAGACAAGTAGCCATGTAAGGAATGCACCTAGAATAACAGCAAAGATTGCTGCAAGAAGTCCTTGAATCAAATCACGGGTAGCAAGTCCGGCTATTAATCCTCCAGTTCCCCATGCTAAAAACATCAAGACTGTGCTTCCTTGTGCACCATATCCAACATATGTGCCAAAACTCACCGAAGTGAAGCTAGTAGGATAAAGCACAGTCCCAATAATGGTGAGCTTCAGCTCCAAGTCAGTACGGGACAGAAAATCATTAACCACATTAACGTTGATGACATCCGTCGGGATAAATGGACCAAAGGTGAGTATGATGAAAACGATTGCAAATGATGTAACCAGACCAGCAATTATGCCAACAATCTGTCCCATTTCATTTCCTCCGGTATGAAGACATTCTGTTCCACGCCTTTTATGCCTATGGACTATGACTCACCATTATTACTCTCTTAGATGCACTGTCCATGTACAAGTGCTATCTCCAACCGCTTTGCAGGATTCTTGATAGGATTCTGCATTGAAACCTCTTAGTTTCATAACCGCGTCAAAGACCCCACTTATGAGATTGCAGTACTGCAGCCCGGGCATATCATCGATGACAACGCCAGCACAGATAACACAATTGTCATCTGTGAATTTCAATGTCCGCTTATCATCACTAACCCAAATATTGGTAAATTCCTGACTAGAGTTCACTTTGTAAGCTAACTGAAGCGTACTCGCAAATTCTGAGAAGGTTACCGCATGTTCGCGAATTCGATCTGCATAATCCATAAGAAGGGTTTCTCCGACCTTGAATCCCATCTCTTGCATTTTCTTATTGATATCATCTACACTGGCACTTGTTGCCATGAGAAGGTTTTGAACTTCTCTGTAGGTTGCCTGAAACAATGTCTTTGAGACTTTTTCAGTCATGAATCTCCATGCTACTTTTCCCTTAACACCCATCTTAATCTACACCTTGTTTTACGATATCTCTTTTGCCTTCCTAATGAACCTCACAGATTTGCCCCGATAAGGAACAGTACTCTGTAATGCCTGGAAGTATTGTATTCCTAACATGTCCGCAATCAATTGGAGCGATCTATTGCCATCACACAATTCCAGAACTGCTCTATGTTCTTTCTTCGCTTTCTTCAAGTCACCCTCAAAAAGGGGAACGTCCACAATCTCCTTGGTCCCAAGCTCTTGAGCATCTGGACATTCGACTTTCATGATATGAAGCGACACACACTTTCGTACTACATCGATGGCTTCCTCAACACTTCGACCTATGATTTCAGCCATTTTGAAAACGGTGCGCTTTTCATCTATCATAAGACACAAGTCTACTCCAACATTGGAACAGTGCTTCCGAAGCTGCTCATTCATTGGAGAATCTAACCTCATCGCTTCTTTGTAGAGGGGTCCTTTGAACACAGTGCAGCCATGACGAACGTCTATTTCATCCAGAGGGATTGGAGTATAGTCTACTTCTCCATCCTTAGGTTGAACCTCCCTAATCTGAAGTTCTGCAGTAGGTTCGATTGAATCTGTTTTTGATACTTCTACTTCTCTTACAGGTGGAGGAGGCAAATCGACATTTGCCATTAGGGAGATTACATCTTGAGTTTTTTGAAGAGCGGATCCCAGAGATTCGGTTGCGTGGAAGAGTACTCCAAGAATCCAATTAGAATCGATGCGGGCTAAGACCACAATTCCTGCTCCGGTCATGACATTCATCATTTTCAGAGAGTCTGCATAAATTCGCATTGTGCCTCTGATAGTTGGCACTGTTTCTTCAGGAAGAGAAAATGAGAGAAATGGAGCTCCGTCATTTGTGAATAGGGCGTATCCACTAACAGAGTCATCATATCTGAGCTTGGTAAGCACACGCTCCAATTCCATTCCTGTTGAGCACATCCCCTATGCTACGAATACTCTGTTAACAACGCTCATTTGAGCTTAAGTAATTTTGTGCCTTCAATGGAAACAGCCGGTTTTTTTGTAAGAAAACCGATAACATCCATCAGGGAGGGGTGATTTGCAGTTCCCATAGAAACATACAGTGCTGCAACTGCATTTGCAAGAATAAGTCTTTCTTCGACATAAAGATTTGAAAGCAATCCAAATATGTCACCTGCAGTCCAAGCATCGCCAGCCCCGCATAATATTCTGGAATCGACATTAAAAGACGGAACCGATGAGATCTGGTCACGATTGATTGAAGCTGAGAAATAAGGGGTGTGAAGGTCAATTTGAACGTCTATTTCATTTGCAATGTACTGTGCAGTAGATAGCCATTTCTGAGGCTCCTTCACAGTCTCACGCCATTTGCTATTCTTGCCACTAATGGCCCAAGCAAACCAGGCAGATTCGTTCTCATTCAGTCCTAGCAGGTCCACATAGCCTTCGGAAACTACATCTCTTACCAGCCGCATGATTTTCTCTGGTTCGTTGGAGGGATCCCCGGTATCCATGAAGGTCGTTGCATTTCCCTTGCTACGAACGTATTGAAAAAGGTCTCTCGCGAGGGAAATCGCTTCTGAATTGTGATTGAGATTCTCAAGGGCAACTAGTCCACACTCAGAAATAGCCTGAAGGTCTTCTTCTGTCAAATCATCAAATTTGAAATGAGCAGCGGAACCACTATCACTTACCATGAGGTTTACTCTGCGTCCTTCATGTTCCACCTCAATAGAAACAGTTGAAGCGAGAGTGCCATCTTCATGGACATTTGCAAGACTCACCCCTGGATCGAGCAAAGATTCCAAGAGCCGCTTGCCGTAAGCATCAGTTGTCACAATTAGCCTTGGTGTGATACCCAATGAATGTAGGGCGGATGCGGTATTCACAGAATTACCCCCCCGTCGAACAAATTGGGTGGTTCCCATAAGATTACCACCACCCTGATTAGCTGTGGTCCTAAGTCCATGTATGAAATCTTCAAAAGAACCTGCAATCAGGAAATGGTCGAGGAAGAAATCTGGTAATATGGCGACCTGTTTCAATGGAGGGGGATTCCTCAGAACTTCTAGGAGATTCTTCAAATCCAAAGCTGCCGCCCCAGATAGAGAGCTGAATTATTACACCTTATCCAATGCTGCCTTTACCATAGTTGTAAGACGGCCGCCTGCAATACCTGTTTTCTTTGCAACCTTATCAATCTCACAATAGGCTAGATCCTCAACGGTTTTGATTCCAGCAGCAGCAAGCAATTCAGCTTCGTTCTTCTTAACGGATTTCAGTGATGACAATGCAGTAACTGCATCAGAGGCATCGGGCTTTTTGCTTTCTTCAGCCATTAAGGCCTCAACAAATGCTTCCATTTCAGTGACATATTGTTTCAAAGCTTCAACATTAGCTTCATGGAGGGTTTTCCGCCGAAGATCAACCATTAGACCCATATCTCGCGCATCCTTCACTGTTAAATCGGCAGCCCGTATCTCGCTCTTTGTGAAACCTCGTCCCCTCTTAGGACGTAGGTCCTTTGGAGATTTTACAGATGGTTCAACTCTAATATTATAGCCCATAGTAATGTCACCTGACTCGGCTCCCACCTTGGGCTTTGCTTATTAGACTTTCGAGATGGACATCATTTACCACCTATAAAAGGGGGAAGAACGCACGTTAATATTTGAGGAATATCATTAGGCTAGATAGGACGTATTCGATGATTTGGCGGCACCAGTATCATGTTCTGGTTACTCCCTTTTTTTCGTTAGCAATGCGCTTATTATCAATGTAATCAGCGAAATGAGAATGCTCAGAGGGAGCACGATGAAAAGTAGAGGTGGCTGAATATCCATACCTCGAGGAAGCATTTCCAGGAGCACAAATACAATGGTTGCACCAAGCAGACTGCTCATTGCAATGAGAATACCACTGACTAGATATATCATTCTAAGCGATCTGCTCATAGAATTCAACCGTATTATCGATATCATTTATGCACACATATACATTTTGGGCAACTCTCGTTTCGCTACGAAGAAAATCAATGGGGAACGTTTCTATTTGAATAAGTATTTGAGTATATGATAAATAGCAACGCATATTTGAAAAAAGAGAATGGAAGGCAGGACTTCTCCCGCCTTCTTACTATTGGTTAGTCCTGCCAATCTAATGCGTTGAAGTCTCGCCATTTCTGCCACTGAGCAAGACCGCCAAAGCCTGCGACCGCTAATAATGAAACAATGAACACAGCTATGTTCTGGTAGACATCGAAAGTATCTGCAAAGAACCAGAACCATAGGGCGATGGTGATTACCCAAGCAAACGTGAGCCCAATCGAGAACCAACTCTCTGGACCTTCGTCTCTTGCATTGGCCCAAGAGTACCACATTCCAAGAATGATGCCGCAAAACATTGCGAATGAAATGAGAACAGCTGAAACATTCTGGTATCCTGTGTACGTGTCAGCTATGAACCACATCCAAGCGACCAGTACAATAAGCCAGAGGTAAAACATACCAACTGTAGCTTTAGGTCTCATTCCTGCTTCGACCCTTCCATCAATGGAGATCTCCATCTTGCTCCACCATGGTGCGATAGTCACAAGTAGCATCAAAAAGAGTGACGCAATGACAATGGCAACAGATTGATAGAAAGTGATTGTGTAGATACTAGCAGAGAAATCGTTTGCAAATGGAAGCCAGAGTACTATAAAAATCATCCATATTATTGCCGCGGCACCACTGATCCTTGCTCCTCCAGATTCTCCATGTTTCGGCACCCAGAGCAACATATTCAGTAGACCAACGATTAGCAATGATGCGACAGCAATTCCAATGTTTTCATAGAAACCAAAACCCGCTGCAAAGAAGATAATCCATACTATCAGAAATACAATCCATCCGATTCCACTAATAGCACTGATTTTGGGACCTCTTCCTTCCACTGAGGGTATCCAGATTACGACATTTAGTGCAACGATCAAAAGCAAGGCAATGAACACAATAGCTATATTCTCAAAGATTGTGTAATTGCTCGCAAAGAAGAACAGCCAGATTATTGTAATGCATATCCAAGCAATAAAACTGATTGTAGAAGCGTAGTCCTTTCCCTTTGATCTTTGTCTATGTGACCTACGTCGTCTCTTAATTCTCTTCTCTACATCAAAGGAGGCATCAGCCTCATTGGAGGCATCTCCAGAAGTTGTTTCATTATCATCAATTGGTTTCATAATGTCAGACCTCTTTTCAAATATCCACTCAACGGACCATAATTTATGACCATTTATGTCATCAGTCTAATCAAATCTTCGATTATTACAATATAAAGCAAGAGCACAATTTGAGGTCACTTATTGTGACTATCAGGTGACCTCGTTACGGGGTCCCTATTCATATCAGCTCTACGTGTTATACCCATTGATGGTTAGAAACAGATATCTACTGGTTCCATCTCGCTGTGACCCATCCAGTTCGATTTCTTGATTCTTATTCATTGTAGTGCAGACATTGACTAGCAACTAACCTTGTTTCTCTGAAGTATTTCAATAATCGCGAAACGGATAACATTGGCCAGTTCCTAGAATTGGTCCAGTTTTGTTTGCTTCTTGCTGAATTTTGATTCCATACGATGAAGCTTCTCTTCCTGTGTTGGATTTATAGTTTTGAGAAGCTGAAGCATCTGCAAAGCATTGAACGGTGCATAGCCAAAGAAATGGTTGTTGAAGTATCCTAGAATGGCATCTGTTTCATCTTGAAGCCTCTGCAATCGAGGAACCCACTCAGACAATTCATCCTTTGAATATCTGTACTTGTACCATGGATTTTCACCATGACCGTGCCATCTCACATAAACAAAATCAGTGGTGATTCGGGGATTAATGGCAAGCTTTGGTTCATCTACAATTACATGTGCAATTTGGTGCTCTTCAATCAAATCCCATACTCTGGAGTTCAGCCAACTTTCATGTCGGAACTCGATTGCATAACGATAAGACTTGTCAAGATTGGTAAGGAAGGTTTCCAAATCAGCCATCTTATCAGTAGCCCAAGGGGGGAGTTGTATTAGCAGGGCCGAGAGCCGAGATTTCAGAGGGGATATCAGGTTGAAGAATTCTTCAATTACATCCCCTCCCTCTCCAGATACATCCAAACGATTGTCATGGGTCACTGCTCGTGGTATTTTTGCTGTGAAGAATTTCCTAGGATTTGTGCCCTCAACGAGATGTCGGATGAAATTTGGCTTTGGCAAAGCATAGAAGGTTGAATTAATCTCAGCAGTATCGAAGTATGTGAGATATTGCTCAAGGAGAGAGGTCGGTGAGTGATAGAATATATTCTTCCAATCATCCTTGTATGACCAGCCACTTGTTCCAATATGAGTTCCTGGAATCATTTGTAGTAATATAATGGGAGTGTTGCACGTTTGTATTTTGTGGAGAGCTGCGTGAAACAAAGAACTTCAAAAGGAGGAAGCGACTTAGAATGCCTTGAGTGGACAATATGATAGCTGACGAAGTCAAGGCTGAATTCGAGAATCTTGAAATTCATATGGGTGAATTCAGTGATAGGAAATTCAAGATGAAGTGCAAAGTTGTATACGAGGATCTTATGCTGGTCATGGACGGGGGAAAAACGGTCGCAAGACTCCATGCACGCAATATTAACAACGTCCATCTAGAGAAAAAGGGCTTGCGAATTTCAGCTATGAATTTCGAGATAAAAGAAGGCGAAGAAGTTAGCGTAGCTACAGGCTCCATACGATTGGAACTTGGAGATGAAACAGAGACGTGGTACAAGGAAATTTGGAGCTAGTTTATCCGCCAGAACAGGTTTTTAATAGTGGTAATCTTGGTTTTTTGTGCCTGCGCGGCAGAGGATTGACCAATGTCTGGTAAGATAGAGTATGTTGAATTCCGCATAGTTGATATCCTTGGCAGATTGAAAGCTATGATTGTTCCATGCGAACCAGTAAATTCACTTGAAGAACTTCGGAAGGACCCAGTTCTCAAGAACGGCACCAGCGTAGATGGTAGCTCGATACTTGGGCTTTCAAGAGTAGAGGCATCTGACTTACGAATGGATCCTGACCCCTCTACATTAATCGAGATCCCCTATCTGGTTCGAAGAACTGCTGCAACAATGTGCTTTGTAAGACAGAAAGGAAACACTGGAAGCAAAGCGTATTATCCTACTGACACAAGAGGAGTACTCCATCAAGTCTGTGAGAATCTTCTATCTGAAGATATGTCACTTAAGACCAAAATCGAACCTGAATTCCATTTTGTCACTCCTGAAGGAGAGAGGTTTGATGTGGGAGAGTACGCAGACACTTTTCCTGCAAGTTTAGGAATGGATATTCTTCTTGACATTGCGAGCGCAATCCAGAAGGTTGGAATGACACCACGAGTCGCGCACCACGAGGTAGGGCAATCCCAGCAGGAGATAGAGATATCATTTGATGATATTCGTAAGATGGGAGACAATCTGATCAATTTTAAGAATCTTGCGCGAGCAATTGCTCAAGACAATGGGATAGATATCAATTTCATGCCAAAGCCATTCGAAGGAGCCGCAGGAAGTGGTCTGCATTGTCATCTTCAATTATGGAAGGGGGATACAAATCTCTTTGGTGACAAAACGGATGATGGACTGTCAGAACTTGCGAAGAACTTCATTGCGGGTCTTTTAGAACATGCACCAGCAATTACAGCAATTGCAAACCCAACGGTAAACTCGTACAAGAGACTCGTTCCACACCATGAAGCGCCTGTGTATATTTCATGGGGGATGATGAATCGAACTGCGCTAGTGAGGGTACCGTTGTTTGAAACAAGTACGAAGGCAGCCATAGAATTACGCTCACCGGATCCCATGGCAAATCCGTATCTTCTATTTGCTGCAATACTTGCAGCAGGCATGGATGGCGTCAACAGGAAGTTAGTTCCACCGGAGCCAAGAAGGGAGGATGTATTTGGACTCTCAGATAAGGAACGTAAGAAGCTGGGAATTGCAGAACTTCCTTCAAACCTTGGAGAAGCAATGGATGCTCTTGAAAGAGACACAATCATTACTGATGCTCTTGGGAGCGAAATAGTCGCCAAATTCATTTCCATTAAACGAAGCGAGTGGAATCATTACCTTAGCGAGATCGTTACAGAGTGGGAATGGCAAACTTACGCGGACTTATAGTTTGCAAAGAAATCTGAAAGCCTGTTGAAGGCTTCATCGACTGCGTCAGGTGTAAGGGGTCCAATTGATATGCGAATGTGGTCCTCACCTGCATCACCAAAAACTCCACCAGGCAGAACAAGAGTTTCAGTGGATTGTAGAATGGCAAGCACGAGGTCGCGAGTGCTGGTGCAACCCTTTACACGTGGAAACAAATAGAATGTGCCTTTTGTTTCGAATGTATCCAATGCATCAATTTCTCGTATTCTCAGGTAGGCAAACTCCCGCAAGAGAGATAATCGTCGTAATTCTTCTTCTACCCATGTTTGATCGGATTTCAGGGCTTCTAAGACAAGCAGTTGTCCCGCAGTTGGCGCACATATGGAAATGGTATCCTGAACTTTAAGAAATTCATCCATGAATTCAGCAGAACCAAGAGTATACCCTACTCTCCAGCCACTTATTCCTAAATCCTTTGAGAAACTTCCCAGTGTGACTACATTATCATAAGCATCTCTTCTTCTTCGAGGGCTGTAATGCTCTGAACCGTTGAAGACCAACCTTGAATACGCTTCATCAGATATGAGAAAAACATCATTTTGAAGACAAATATCGACTATTTGATTTACGATTTTCTTATCGTACACTGCACCAGTTGGATTGTTTGGCGATACAAGTAGGACGGCTTTTGTTTTGGGAGTTATAGACGCCTCTATTGCCCCGGGATCAGGTTGAAAATGTGAATTTACTGGAACCTCAGTCACAATGCCGCCGGCTAACTGAATAGCCATTACAGAATTGAAGTAG
>CAYMLT010000097.1:8108-10281 GCA_964391265.1 uncultured archaeon | reverse complement strand
GAATCTTCATCCTCTGCAGGCTATCTTTCTTTTTGATAGTCTTCTGAATGAGTGAGAACTAGGACTTCAAGTGTTCCAGAATTAGAATGATATCTACACGTTCCTTCCTCTATGTACAGGATAGGAGGACGAAGAGTGAAGGCACTATGGATACTATCGCTATTCATCGTCATACTGTTTCTTACTCCATCTCCAGATTTTGTGCATACTGAAACGGAACTGAATATTGAAGAAGAACTATTTAGAATCAGCTATACATCCCGTGACCGAGCTGGCAGTACTCTACTTGAAGAGGGTGAAACTGCTTGGGGTGATCATGTCCTTCTCAATGCCACCTTTCTCTCCCTATCCGAAAATGTCACCAGCAGTAGGCTAAGTATTCTGACGATAGAGGATGAGAACATCACGCTAGTAGAGAATAATAGAATGATTCTCTATGATACGTATCTCCTTGGCAAGAATGCTACTGCCTCTATTCATTTTGAAGTTATTTTTGAGAATGACACATCTCTCTTCTATAACTATGAAACAATTTTATTTGCCAACTTTTTTGCACCGATGATAGAAAATCTGACAATAGACGATACTAATCTTGTAGTTGGCATAGATTGGGATGTTTATGACATCAATCAGGATGATCAGCTTCTCTGCAACATCTATTTCAATTACACATCATCACCCTCTCCAGACAGTGACAAGGAATGGTGGTTACTAGTAGCCAACATTACTGAAACAGAATATCATTGGGATATGGTTCATTATCGTGGGCTCAGGGACTATCGTATTCGCATTGAAGTGGTTGAAAACACCTCACTCAGATTGATTGATACATCCGAGAGTGATAGGTTCGAAGCCGGATCCATGTCTTTGTTCGCATCACTACCGAATCAAAATATCAGTATTCATGCCATTAGCTATCCACTTACATATTTTGAAGGGGACACTGATAGGAGGCTTGCATGGGAAAAGCTGGTCTCTTTCTTCGGAGTACATCCAGATACAACTCCTGCAGCCTACTACATCTATCGAAATGGGACTCAAATTAAAGAGGGTACTATTACCTATGGTGCAATCTACATTGATATCGATGGTTTGGAGGTGGGAGTATACAACTACACATTATATGTGACCCACAAGAATCATTCAGCAACATCAACCATTTTTATCACGGTACAAACTCGTGGATTTGTACCGTTTCCAATATCACTGGAACAGTGGGGACTTATTTTTGCTACAGTGATTATTCTTGGGATTGGACTGCTCTGTCTAAGAGATAAATCACGCAGTACCCAGTGCTGTGTTTCCAAGAGTTGTTAAGCAAGTGTGTGTAGAACGAATCTTCATCCTCTGCAGGCTATCTTTCTTCTTGGTAGTCTTCTGAATGAGTGGGAACTAGGTTTCTACAGACAGCCCTCTTCCATACATGAATATACCAAGGGTAAAAGCTGGAAATGGAATAACTAAGGGCAACAAGCCAGATGTCGCCAAGCCATATACTGTGATATACAAAAACCCGATTGAAACCAGAAGGTTCAGTATAATAGGTATGAGAAAGACCCTGTATGTGATGGAATGTCTTTCATAATCAACAGTAGCGATAACATTTGCAATACCAAGAAGAAATCCGATTATTGCCACGGGGAGAACCATTCCAATCATCCCAAACGGATCGAATATCATTGGAGGTGAAAGAACCTGTAAAATCGTTGATCCAAAATCAGGATATCCGTAAATCTCTGACCAAACCTCACCGTATTGATAAAGATAGGGAAGTAAGAATCCCGCCAGCAGGTATCTTTTCCTTAGAAATCGTCCCTGATTATAATCCACTTTTACACGCGACCATAAAAAGAAAGGGTACAGTATCGCTGCAAGAATACTGATAAAGAAAGCAAATGTAAGATAGGTAAAATATACAGGATTGATTAGATAACCCCAGTGATCATGATGATAGATACCATTGACATCTGTCGCCCAGGTATAGCTCCTAACAAATAAGCTTGCAAGAAAATATGACAATGCTCCTATAACAATCAAAACCACGTACGCAGTAGGACCTGCATTTGATAATCGTGCTCGCACTCCCATACCAATGCCCAATCATATTGACGAATCATGTGAATATGAGTCTACTTTCTGAACAAATTCATCCTCTGCAGGCTATTTTTCTTCT
>CAYMLT010000097.1:0-8098 GCA_964391265.1 uncultured archaeon | reverse complement strand
CCGAAACCACCAATTCAATAGGTGCACAATTTCAGATAACGATTCCGCAGACTATCTTTGTTTTTTGATAGTCTTTCGAATGAGTGGAAACTAGGTAGGCATCTTTAGGTCGAGATTGCGCCGAGATGTACCCCTATATACCGAATGAAGACTCGGCTTTACAAGCTTGAAATTCAGTGGATAAGATTCTGAGGATTGACCATGAAGTATCGCGCTCTAAGTATTGCATTCCTTATAGTGTTTCTAGTGAGTCTGACTGTTTCATTACAGCCTGTCAGTGCACAGATTACAGGTGACCCCGGCGTAAGAGGTGGTCATTCGATGGTATATGATCCATACAACCAATTAATGGTGATGTATGGCGGATTCACAGAGCCCTATGGAGTTGGTGAATCTGACGATACTTGGTTTTATGATTATGCTACAAACACTTGGACCGAATATACAGGTACTACACCACCAGCACGACGTGCTGCCATGGTCTATTGCAACAAAACGAACGAGATTATAATGTATGGTGGAGAGTCACATCTTGATACTTGGTCGTTTGACTGCCCGACCCAGACATGGTCGCAAGTTATTACAGCATCTAATCCAGGTGTGCACTACGAGCATTGCATAGCCTACCTTCCACAACAGAATGCGATCATCCTCTTTGGTGGTTTTGGAGCGGATGGACATGAGAGGGATGATACTTGGAAGTTTGATTGTGTAACTCGCGAATGGACAGAGCTCAATCCAACAACATCTCCTATGGCCCGATATGGATTTGTTATGGCATATGATGACTCCATTGACCAAATCATACTCAGCTGTGGTAACACCGCAACTCAAGGTCATCAAGATGATACTTGGGCATACGATTTCGAAGCCAACACATGGACAGAGATCGATACGACAGGAACCCCAGGTCGCCTGAAATGGGCAAGAATGACATATGATTCCGTCAACCAGAGGATGGTCTTGTTTGGAGGAGAAGATGACAATGGTGCAGTCGATGCAACAAAGATATACAATGCTCAGGAGGAAACTTGGACAAACGCTGCTCCGGATGTGGCTCCACCTGCAAGGATTGTTACAGCAATGGCATACGATTCTGACTATGGTGTTATTATTGCGTACGGCGGAATTGATTCAGACTGGGTAAATCTAGGTGACACATGGGCTTACGAGTATTCAACAAATATATGGACTGACATGGACGCCACTACAGGTTCTACTGTACCTTCACCTGAAACGATTCCGGTAGAGCTACTGGTCATCGGTATTGCTGTGCCAGTTGCCATAGTGGTCGTTATTGTGGTACTAAAAACCAAGTCAAAGTGAAGCAGATGTGTATGTTGAACGAATCTTCATCCTCTGCAAGCTATCTTTGTTTTGTGATACTCTTCTGGTAGAGAAAATTCAAGACGGTCTATATCTATCGCAATTCTAGTTGTGATGTTATGAATTTCCAAGGAACCATCCTTCTTCTCACAGGTCGTATGGCATATGATGATCTTGAAAGAATGACATCAGGATTCGATAATGTGCAAGTTGAAAAGCTGCCAATTTCTGTCGCAGCATTCACAACACCAAGGCTTGTTTCTCGGCATATATCCAAATTCGTTGAAAAACACAGACCAGAAATAATCTTGGTGTCAGGACTCGCTAATGGAAACTACTCAGAACTATCTGAGGAGATTGGAGTTCCCATAAAGAAAGGCACACGATACCTTTCAGCTGTACCTATACTCTTGAGGAATCTTCATGATGTCATGCCTCTCCTTTCAGGAAAGGAACCTGCAGATGCCACTATCAAATCAAAAATCCGTGAAGAATTACAAAATCGAATCACTCAGATTGAAGATGAAGCTGTTTTCGGAATGCGCAATTTTAGAGTACGTTCAGGACTTTCTATTGGAATGGACCTTCCTCCTAGAGTTATGGCAGAAGTGGTTGATGCGACCAGTCGCCCACTCGAGTCCTGTATTTTAGGTGCTCAATACTATTCAAAATGGGCGGATATTCTTGATGTGGGCTGTACAGTCAACAAATCTGACCCTGACAGGGTTTCAGAAGTAGTTACAGAGCTTTGTAAGTTCGGACTCCCTGTAAGCATCGACACCCTTGATTCTGACGAGATTATTGCTGGAGTGGATGCGGGAGCTGAGATTGTTCTCTCTATAGATAGAGGTAATCTTGATGTTGTTCAAAGAATTCCAGAAGATGTAGCACTAGTATGCCTTCCGACCAATGTATCAGCTGGAATTTTTCCACGAGATTCAGCTGAGCGTGCAAGAATCAGTGTGGAGATATGTAATGAGTTGAGGAGTCAAGGGTATGGGAATATTCTAGCTGACCCACTCATGGAATCTCCAATCAATCCAGGATTGATGGAATCCCTGATTGCCTATTATCAATGTAGGAAATTAGATTCAGACCTTCCCTTCTTGGCAGGGCTTGGGAATGTTACAGAGTTTGTAGATTCAGATTCAGTGGGTGTGAATTCTCTTCTTGCCTGTCTTGGCATCGAACTAGGAGTCTCTATTTTTCTATCAACTGAAGAAAGACCATCAACATATGGATGTATTAAGGAATTAAAGTCCAACGCGATGATGGGATATGTATCTAAAATCCTAGAAGTGCCTCCCAAAGAAGTTGGCATTACATCCTTTATGGCAAAATCTAGTTTCTTTGATGTTCAGTCAGTTTCTGAAAATGAATCATACGAATTGGTGACTAAGAAGGATTGGGAATATGAGTTAGACCCTAGCGGTTCCTTCAGAATAGGTATTGACTATCGCACCAGTATGATTCTTTGTGAACATAAGGGGAGAGATGGATCAATACATCGTTTGAAATCTGATTCTGCAAATGCAATATTGCAGGAGATTCTCTCCCTAGGATACGTCAGTCTTCTCGATCATGCAGCCTATCTCGGGTCTGAACTAACTCATGCGGAGCTATCTCTAAAGGTATGCCATAATTACAATCAAGATGCGCCATGGGATACGGAACTCACACTAGACCTATAGCTTACCCAGTTGCGTCAATATACTGCATTTAATTCCCGATGTGTAACTTCTTGGTTTAGATATTGTATGTATTGAGTGGTTAAGTATGAGAAGGAAGAAAATCTGTTCCGCGGCACGAATCTCTAAACCAATTGCTCTTGTAGGTACTACTATACTGCTTCTCATAATTTCCATATTCGGCAATCTCCCTCGTGTCCAAGGATTCACTCCTAACGATCCAGTAGGAAATCCTTGGCATTTGGAGGCTATTGAGATTCATAATGTCTGGGATTATGGCTATTCCTTTCAAACTCCCGAAGCGGTTGGTCTCTGCGTAATCGGAGAGGCTATCATCAATGATCAGAATGGTGACCTGAATATGACTGAAAATGCCAGTTTTGCGTGGAATAGTGATTTTAGTTCTTATCTACCGTATCCCAGTTCATCAACGAATTCTCATGGGTCCGCCGTCGCATCTGTTGCCGCTTCCACGATTAACAACAGTATAGGAGTGGCGGGGATTGTAAATGCACCATTATACAGTGCATGGCCTTGGGGCAATTATCCGGATGATGATGTTTCCTTCTATCGCATGTATGTACAACAAATGATTGACATTTTTGACTGGGGGTCAGGTTTTGGAAAAATGGTTTTCACAATGAGCTTTATCGCGACGGTATATTTGCTTGCATCTACTGACCCTACTTTGGTCGAACTTCAAAATAAGGTAACGGAACTCTATGAAAGCGGTGAAGCGCTCTTTTTCGCCGCCAGTGGGAACACTCTTTTTCCACTTCATCCAAAGGATGTTCCTCAGTCACTACCATTCGTTCGAGTGATTGGTATGATTGATAGCGGTGGTTCCTATAACAATGGAGGTTACGGAGATCATCTATTTCTCGTTGCTCCCGCAGGTGGAGTTCCAGCATATATGCAGGCAACCAATAGTTACGGCACCTTTGGAGGGGCTTCTTGTTCAACACCAATAGTTGCAGCTTCGGCGGTTCTTCTGTGGAATCAGTTTCCATGGGCGTCAAACGCTCAAATTGAAGACGCGTTGGTTTGGGGTGCAACAGATATCCTCGAATCAGGTTGGGACGAGAAATCTGGATATGGCGCATTGAATGTTGAAAAAGCCCGTGAGTATCTCGCTGAATATGTTCCCTCCGCCAATTCATACAGACTCAACTGGACATCCATCAGTGACACCTCTACTACTATGTCCACTAACAACACATCATCTGCTGTAGCATCATTCCCGCTTTATATTGGCGTTTCAATTCCGATCATTGCTAGCTTGATTGTGCTAGTTGTATCAATCAAGAGAAGAAAGAATTAATCTTGAAAATCGGAATTACTTATCAAACCCCTCATTCGTATTATTGCAGTTGTGGTTATAGTCGCCGCGAAGAGCCGGTTATGAAAACTCTTAATTTGGTGCCCATACTGCCTTGAATAAGTGATGGTAGTGAGAGTTTTGAAACTTAGCCCAAATTGGGTCAAGGCCATTATGGGTATTGTTACTGTGTTTGTACCATTTGGCGTTTATCCTTATGCAATAAGCAATGGATCCCTGACCGTGTCAATTCATGCGCTACTCTGGGGAATTATGCCTGAAGATTACACATTTTCGTCCCCCTTTTCTGCAATCTACATTCTTTTGGGACGGGGTTTGTTCTACGGATTCCTCAACCTCTGGTTTGGTATAGAGGTAATACGCTATTCCTCCAACCATGGTCGTAGAAGTGCTGCACTGTTCTCAGGAGTACTATCGTTGTTGTATCCAGTTCTTATGGTGATTCTATTTCTTCCATGGCTCAACAACGCTAATTCACTGATGTATGTCGGTCCTATTCCAATTCAATTTGCCATTGGTCTTTTATTGATGCGGTATAGCGGCGAACATGAAATGAGTACTGTTTGGGATGAAGCTGCTTAGAGGTCTTTTATGGAGAAGTATACTGTAGAAACGATTATCGAGAGCAACGTGACGGTGCTGTATACAGCAGCTGGTATCCATTCATCACCAGTCCACACGTCCTGCATTACATCCGGCAGAACAAGCATCAATTCAGTTGGAGCTACTAATCCCAGGTCCAAAATTGGAAATAGGGATATCATAGCAGCCCAGAGAATTAGCAGTGATACTACAGATATGATGGTATTTGAGGTCACAGTGCTAAGAGAAACACCAAGAGTAGTCAACATGATTAGAAGAAGCGCAACGAAAAGGATGGTTGCAATTAATCCATTGACTGTATGCGTGTTTTCGGCCAATCGAAGAGATACTCCAACTATTACCACTACGAATGCAGCGAAAATGAGCATCACGTATAAAATTCTTGAAGCAAACTTTGCTAAAATGTAATCGTACCGTTTAATCGACTTACTCATTATGGAGTCAGCAATTTCTCCTGCCTCAGATGATACAGCACTAGCGGAAATAGCAATGATTAGAAAACTCCAGATTGTGGTGAAAGTTGAGAGAACCTGTACAATGATAGTGGAGGTGTCCACAAATGCAACTGCACCTAGAAGAGTCATGACATGAATAAACATTCCAGCGATTAGCCAACCGTATGTGATCCTTGTCTTCATGACACTCTTGAGATCAGCTTGCATTATGGCTAGGAAAGGTGTCACCCTTTTTCTAATCATAATATCTATCGCATCTAATCTTGGCTCAATTTTCCGATTAGCTTCGATTAATCCTTGCTTAATTCTTAAAAGCTCTGGTGAATCCAAGTGATTCTTCCTCCTCTATTAATTCTAAGAACGCATCCTCAATACTTGAAATCGAGGAGTTTATCGAAATCAAATCCAAGCCGCGTGCAGAAATGAGATTCAATACAGCCAGTGCTATCTTCAGTACAGAACTTTCGGAAACAAAACTGATCTCCACCGTGAGCTCGCCCAGTTTCTTGAAGTCCACAACACCTTCTATTGAAGTCAATCCATTACAAAAGGCATCGATATCTCCATCAAGTTCTACTCTGAACCTGTTGCCTTGGATGTGTTTCTTCATGCCTTTAATTGATCCTGAATAGATGAGCTTGCCTTCGTTTATTATCCCGACATGAGTACATATTCTTTCGATATCACTTAGGATGTGAGATGAAACAAGTATCGTTTTCCTGCTATCTATCCCCTCGAGCATATCGAGAGTTGATTTTCTCCCAACTGGATCTAAGCCAGAAGTCGGTTCATCGAGGATAAGTAAATCCGGTTGGTTCATCAAAGCTGCTGCAAGCCCTAAGCGGGTGACCATACCTGTTGAGAATCCCTTGATTTCCTGAGAGGCACTAGGTAGCAAATCGACCGATCTTATGAGCATTGAGAGCCTAGAGGTTCTCTCACTCTTTGATAGACAGAACAATTTGCCTATGAAATCCAAGTATATTATTGGAGTCATTTTGGGTGGGAATTTAGGGTTTGTTGGAAGAAATCCAATTTTCTTCCGTAAAGCTGATGAATTAGGAGTCATTTTTTCTCCAAATACTGTAGCTTCTCCTGCGGTTGGATTTAGCAAACCCAAAAGAAGTCTAATTGCCGTTGTTTTTCCTGCCCCATTAGGACCCAGAAAACCAAAAATCGAACCTTCCTCTACTTCCAAATTCAAGTTATTTACAGCAATGAGCTTGCTGTTGAAAATCTTTGTCAGATTTGTAGTTTTGATGACGTGAGTCATTCTCCCATATCCTATCCCTTTGGTAGTATCACCTACGGTATTGCATACCACCACATATACAATTCGCACCCAATAATTCGTATACGCAAGTAGTTTCCTTGGTAATTCTTCTATGAAATCTGAAAGAAGAATTCATATCGTAATATCCGTGTTCTATTTCAGGGGCGTTTGTGTGAGATTCAAAGAAATCCTGAGATGGAATGAAAGGTCGGAAACATGGAAATTGGTTGTTTCTCTAGCCATTGTGCTTCTTGTTACTCTCTCTGGATATACTATGTTCGCACTAGCAATGGGAAGCTCAACTCCCCTTGTTGTCGTTACTAGTGGCTCAATGGAGCAAACACTCTATCGAGGAGACCTTTTGGCAATTCAGAAACGCTCTGCGAATCAGATAGCAATAGATGATATCATTGTATTTTGGGCTGATTGGTATCCTGGAACACCGATAGTTCACAGAGTTGTAGCGATTTACGAACGCGAGAATGGAAGGCGTCTTTTCGAAACGAAAGGTGATAACAACTATGCTGAAGACGAAGGCAACCGAACAATAGATGATATTCTTGGAGTGGTAATCTTCACGATTCCTCTTGTGGGTCATTTGAGTCTGTTTCTTCAGACGAATGAGGGAAAGGTCGTTACCTTTGCTTTCTTTTTATTGCTGCTTGTGATCCCCGAAATATATGAACGTACGAAAAAGCCGGATTCAGGTGACAATAGTGAATGACGATTGAGGTGATGTGGTGAAAGAAAGTCGAATCTACAATATAAATGAAATTAACATGACTGGAATACGAAAAGACCTCACCAAGAATATTTCTGGTCATTCCATAATACCTCAGGACCTGACCTCGACCAAAGTTGTGATTACCAAAGTAGAGCAAAATGGAGAATTCTCTTTGCACCAAGATGGATACCACCATGTCTTCTATTTTATCTCAGGAACTGGTATGGGTCTCATTGGGTCAAACGAATATGCCATTCGATCAGGAACCATCGTTGAGATTCCAGCTGGCACACCTCATTCCTACAAGAACACGTCCGAAGAACCGCTCCTTCTTGTAACAATCAATATTCCAGTTCCATGACAATCACATAGGTTTGAGGAACCACATCTTGTAGCCTTCGTAGATTAGTAGACATACAGTTGTAACTACAACGAAGAGGAATAGCACGTCTTTCGCATCAGGTGGCGTTGACATGAAGAGCACTGCATAGGGAATTAAGATGCATACAAGCAAAGTTGCCTGAAAGAGAAATCTGGGTAGGAAATGACTTCCGATCTTGACGAAGAGCGTGAGAGATCCAACACGTACATCCTTCTTTACTGCATAGTCTCCAAATGCATCCTTTACTACCAATTCCGCTTCAATGAGTTTGTTGAGATGATGAAGTACGAGACTCGGGCTTGAGAAAT
>CAYMLT010000096.1:0-10297 GCA_964391265.1 uncultured archaeon | reverse complement strand
TATCCCTGTTTCTACAGGTTCTCCGATAGGGATTTGGATTTTGCCTTCTCGCAAACTCGGCATTGGAACCTCCAAGACATCTGCATCTCTGAGCTGACCAGCTATGTCTTCAAGAAGGGCTGCAAGATTCGAGAGAGTCTTTTCCTCCTCGAACTCGTAATCTTCAATCTGCATTTTTCCTACACCTGCTGGAATTATGCTTCTGTTAATAGTCGGAATTGTCCTTTTTAGGGTAACTCTTGATACCTTTTAGAAGAAATACCTCTCTGAGCTACTGCGCGCCAGTGACCCGCTTTTGGATGACTATCGCCAGTATCATGATTCCTCCAATGCTGGATGCAATGGTGATTGAAATCGCAATATCAGGAGCTGGCAAAAGTGATGAATCCTGTGAGCACGAGAATCCAACAAGGGCATTATCTGGAGTGAATTCCTCTATGGTCCATTCAGCACTCACACTTCTTCCGCTATATTCGGTTGCAAGTCCTTCTTGTGGATTGAATGAATAGGATTTCATGTATGTTGTATCTGTGACAGTTAAACGAATTTCCTCTCTTGTTGGACCCGTCCATGCTGCTCCTGTACCTGCAAGGTAGTGAAAGTAAAAGTATCCATCAAAGATATGAGCTACTAGTTGCCTACTTACTCTGAGAGTGCTATTTGCTCCAGCAATGAATGAGGCAGTGATTACTGCATAGCTGGTATAGTTAAGCCAATCAGCTTGTTCCTCAAGCATCGTATCATTGTTCACATCAGATGGTGGAATTATCTCATAATCCATTATCTCTTCATCGAACCAAATATCAAATTCTGAAAAATCGGATCTAGCCCACACATCATCCCATTGATTGGGATATGCGAAACCAATCATCGCGGTATGTGTTGTATTGCTCTGGAGGATGAATTCGCAGTCTAAGGAGATATTGTAGGTCATATGGTATTCATCTACAATACTGGGGTCAAAGACAATATCGACGAATGCTTGTGGCATCGTTACGTTGTTGCTGACAATCAAGGCATGACCCATATTTAGCTCATTAGCTGTTATTGGATTTCCTGAAGCATACTGTAATGATATTGGAACAATGCATGTAAAATTAAAATTAGCAAAGCCGCGATAATCTGTTTATTCCATTTCATCAGTGCTGCTCCCCTAATACCCCCCATGTTCGTAAATATGCAAATTGAAGTACTTCACTGTTTTCATATAAGTAGCCTATAGCTGTTCAATGTAATCTCCGGCGAGGCCGAAGTATCTTTTCCCATATTATCAGTACCACAATGATTACGCTAATCCCTACACCTGCCAACAGAATCGAATTATCTGCAAAAGGGGGAATAATCTCTACAATCTGCTGAAGTGTATCGACATTTCCATGACCGTCCCTGACCCAAATGGTGAAGTTGTGTTCTCCAGGAGCGACTCCCCCAAGAGGTATTGAAACACTGTCACAGAAGAGATATCCTTCGTCAATCAAACCTCCATTCTGGTATATCTCATATGAGAACGGGAATTCTTCAACAATCGTCCAATTCAAGATTGCTGTAGCGTTTCCCTGAATCACTGAATCAACTGCTGGTGCAACAATCACTGGTTCGACATCATCTCTTAGAGTCGAAGCAGTGCCATCAATTGCATTTGCTTCTCCTTCTATGCTGTAAGGGCCTGCAGGAAAACTATCGCTCCAGTGATTGAAATGCCACGTATTGTTCTCTCCATCATCCACAGCATTTCTTTCTCCACTCAGACTTAGAAAGCCCACATTCCACCCAAGGTAATTCAGGAATATATCACTGAATTCAGTGTATTGTGTAATTTCTATTCCTACCCGTGAATTAGAATATACTCTGTTGTTCCAGATTGATGAGTTATCGGCTCCGTTTACAGAGATTCCTCTTTCATTTGCAAAAATGTAGTTCTCCACAATGTCTATGAATTCTCCTTGTTGAATGTAGATTCCGTGCTCATTGGCTCCAAAGATAATATTGTTCTCAATTCGTGTCCTTTCACATCGATCGACAAGAATACCATCTGTACCTCCGTCAATGATGCATGTTTCAATTTTGCCATTCTCAACATTGTCAAAACTTACACCTCCATTGAGATAACAATCCCTAATCACGAAAAACACTGATGTTTGTGATATATAGATGCAGTTACCAGCTCGCGAGATGTTCAATCCCTCTATAATATATGGATCCGAAGATGTTCCAGTCCCAGGAAATCCAAGAAGAGAAAAATCACTCTCGTCAGCTATCAGGATAGGTAAATGATTGGAGTATTGACTAGTTCTAATGTCATTCTGATTTGATTCTACGACACTATAGGAATCTGAAATTGAGAAGAACGGAAGTGTGAAGAGAATGAGAACCGTTATGATTGATACAACTCTCATTTAGTTTTCTCCTTTATCAATTGTTACTCAATTATGGAACCTTTTTTTTTCTGAGAACGAATATGACTACCACAATAACAACGCCAACCGCAGCTGTCGACATGAGGATAATCCCAAGGCTTGTTAAGTCAGAATCTTCGATTGGGAGTCTAGCTATCCATGTTTCATATTGACTCGGATAGTGGTCTACTGAACTAGCAGATCCTTCAATCTCATAAACTCCCATGCCATTGTAGTCGCTCCACCAATTACCCAAGCTTTCTCCATCATCCCAGTCGTTGTTACTACCACGATCATATGCGTTAGCCTCTTCGTTCCAACCAATGGCATTTCCGTATATCGTGTTGTGACTACTACCACCTTCAATCTCAACCCCATATGCAGTGTTGTTTGAAATGAGATTGTTGTAGATGAAACAATAACTTGAACTACCCATCGATTGGAGCGCTATTCCTGTTCCATTATTCCCATAGATCATATTTCTAGTGATGCTTGTATTGTTCGTGAAGACCAATTTGATTCCATAGGAACCCCAGTTCTTTCCGTTTGCCATAATCTCGCAACTAGTAATGTCGCAGTTTGTTGTGTAGATGAACTCCACGCCAGTTTGGTCATTATTGATTGCGACACTCTGTTGAAGTGTGCAGCTGTCAGAGAATGCAAAAACAGCACCAGTATTGCAATCGCTGAACATTCCATTTTCAACAACCACATGAGAGCAGTTAACTAGGAATAATTGGAAATAGTTTGTAGCATTGATCATTTCATTCTCGATTCCCCTGAAGAAACCGATTGTTTTTCCTTCGGCATTCAAATTGTTTGTTACTGTATGTATAAACTGTGATGGTGTATATCCATCAATTCTCAATCCATGAGTGTTGACTTGATTTGATGTTATAGTACAATTCATGCTCGACGATAACGCGATACCTCTTTGCTTAGTCAAGTCAATTGTATTGTCATCAATCACAACATTCTCGCTTTGATAAATGGAAATTCCATTAAGGCCTCCAGTGATTGTATTATGAGAGATTTCAACGCTACTTGACAAAGAGACCTCTATGCCCACACTGTTATCTGTTAGATTATTTGAACTAACAAAACAGTGAGAGGCATCCCACATTGAATAGATGCCTTTGTAACAATCGTAGATAGTATTATGCTCGATTGTCCAAAACTCTGCGAAACCAATGTCGACTGCCGGGTCCATCCAGATATCTGTGCTGATATCATAGAAGGTATTGTCTGAAACCATTGTATCATTTCCATATCCTCCAAAACGGACTCCGGCCAGGAATGTATCAAAGACAGTATTCTCAGCTATGACGGAATCTGTCACATACATGAAATATCCTCCCCCTGTGCAATTATGAATGGTATTCCTCAAGATGTCTAGATGTGATGACAAAAAGACTCCAATCCCTGTTGAGCAATTCCAGATTGTGTTATCAGAAAAACTTGTGTTGTGAGAATTATCGATAGAGACGGCATCATCTAGCGATGTGAATTCGCAATTGAAAATCTCGCCATTTGTAACATTATCTAATTGTAGACTCCATCTATAATGTTCCGAAATACCTCTGATACTGCAATGACGAACCGCGAAATGGGCAGTTGTATTGGCAATGTAGAGTGCCATAGTATCAGATGCGATTTCCACATTCTCAATGGTGTATGGGTCTGCTTGTGTTCCGGTACCATTCCATCCGTGTGATGCAAAATCTGCATTCGATGTGATATTCATTGGAGCCATTGGCGTATAACTTTGAGCAATTTGATATTCCATCGATGCCTCTTCATCGACTATTCCAATTTCATCAACAGTTACAATTGGCATTGTGGGTGAAAATAATATGGCTAGGAGTAGCACGGCTGCAGTTATGTAAACTAATCTTCTCATCAAAATCCTTCCCCTATCATCGGTTCTCGACCGGCGTTACCCTGATGGGTACAATTCTCTTTGAAAAGATATAACCTTTCACAATTTCAAGAAAATCGACCATCATGCTTAATTGGCTTCCACATCTTGACGTGCGAAGTCACCATATTGTGAGTGAATATCCAATGTCAAAAGACAACGAAGAAATGGTCGTCACTCCTTGGGAAACCAAGGGGAAGATCGACTATGATCGACTCATCCAAGAGTTTGGTACAAGTCGTATAGATGAGAAACTCCTGAAGAGGATCTACAAGGTCACTGGTGAGAAACATATAATGCTGGAGCGTGAGCTCTTCTTTTCGCACAGAGATATCGATTGGGTTCTTGATGAGTACGAAAAAGGAAACAAGTTTGTCATTTACACCGGACGAGGACCGAGTGGCGGTGTCCACATTGGTCATATGGTTCCATGGATATTCACAAAATGGTGGCAGGACAAATTCGATGGCACACGCCTTTACTTCCAACTAACCAATGATGAGAAATTCTGGTTTGAACAGGACCTCAGTATAGAGAAGGTTCGAGAGCTTACCTATGAAAACACACTTGATGTGATAGCAACTGGGTTCGAACCTGAGAATACCTATATCATCCAAGATATAGAACACATTGATTTGATGTATGAGATTGCAATTCAGGTCGCAAAGAAAATTACATTTTCAACTGCGCGTTCTGTTTTCGGATTTGAGAACAGCATGAATATTGGGGGCATCTTTTACCCTGCAATTCAAGCAGTTCCCGCCTTTCTTCACTCTTGGATATATGGGAAGAAAACTCCCTGCATCATTCCATGTGCTATTGATCAGGACCCCCACTGGCGAACCACACGAGACGTAGCTGAAAAGTTGGGTTACTATAAACCTGCATCAATACAGAATAAATTCTTGCCTGGCCTTCAGGATGCAAGCGGCAAGATGTCGTCATCACAGGAGATGTCTGCGGTCTACACGACTGATACTCCCAAGAAGGCAAGGAAGAAAGTCATGGCCGCTTTTACTGGTGGACGTGATACCGCGGAAGAGCAGCGTAAGCTTGGTGCCAATCCAGATATTTGTTCAGTCTTCAAGTACTACACATTTCTCTTCATGCCTGATGATAAGGAACTTGCTAACCTTGAGAAACAGTGTAGAAGCGGCGAAATTCTTTGTGGGGAGTGTAAGCAAATACTTGCTCCGCGAATGCTGGAGTTCCTTGAGAAACATCAAGCAGCAAGGGAAGAAGCTAAGGAGCGTATCCACGAGTATTCTGCATCTCGGCTACGCGATGATATCAGAAGATGAGTACTACGCTCATCCTCTCTCCTTTTTTGATTAGCTTGAAGAAGAATCCTAGAGAGCCAGACATGTTTCAGTACGCATGATGCCATTAATCTCATGAATTGCGTTAATGAAAGGTTTGTATTGGCTCCTTGAAGGGAGTCCTGCCAAGGCAACTATGTCATAGGGACCTGTTACGATAAGGATTTTCTCAATTTGCTCAATCTTCTCTAGAGCCTTTGCTACTGCGTCAGCAGTTCCAACCATCACAGTAATTAAAACGACCGTATCAATCAGTGTTGTAACCTCCTCGCGAAAGAACTTGTGTATATTGGTGTGTTTTCACTGAAAAGAATATGTATCAGCATTCTGGAGAATTCGTCATGTATCAGCAGCAATGTGAATGCAGTTGCGTAGGATTCAAATCGTATGTCTGTGTGATTAACATGGGCACAGGAAGGAATTAGCAGATGAATCAAAATCGTGGAAGTGTCGAAGAGCTTCTTCTTAGATGGGAGAACGCCGATGGGTATGAACGACAACAGATTATGGGTCTGATTGGATGCCGTTTGACAATAGAAAACTACCACCTTTTTTCAGATATTCTTGCGGAATCACTGAGGAGTGGAATTCTTGATGTAACAGGGTGGACCAGTGAAGCAGTGAAGGCTGCGCTGGTTGTCTGCTCGGAGAAGAATCTCTCCGTTAGCTTCAAGAATGGCGAACGAACTGTGGCACCTGTTTCTTATCCAAAAGAAGGGCCCATGCTTGAGATGTTCGTGAATGCAATAATGACTGGCGAGTGGAGTTAAAGGGATTCCTTGTTTTCTATGAAAAATCCACGCTTTCTTCCAGTCCCACTGCACCCATTTTCGACATTTTTTGGAGTTTAGCGCTTCATATATCTCTAAAATGACATAAATAGCATTATAGAACCATATTTTCAATATTAGAGATATTATGAACCATTAATCTGTTTTTTTGGCATTGGAAAAGTGAGTTGTAGGGCAACTCAAGAACTAACAATCATGTGAACGTAGTTATTGCTTGAGTGAGCCTGATGTCAAGTAGTAAAAACTTCGAACAAGGATTGAAGCGTCAATTCGAGAGCGCAGAAAAAAAGGAAGAAATTGACGTGACAGTCTACTTGCAGATGATGTTTGAAAATTCTGACCGCCACATATCCCGCGCAACGCTACGGGATGGCAAGTCCTTAGTCATAGTTGCAGGATTACGTAGCGAGATTCTATCTCCATTTCCGCGTTACAAAGATGTCCATACTGGTACCTTCAATCAGTGTGATATTCTCGGACTTGTTCCTGCAATTGCCTTGATTGTTGAGCAGCGCGACAAAACTCTAGCTGCATCAGCAGTTGAGAGAGATAATGCTTCACGGGTGATATTGGTTTTTGAAGGAAATTCCGTTGAGGTTCTTGGAAGAAATATCTGGCGATTCATGAATCGCTGGGACAGTTGGACCCAAGTTCTTGTAAATATTCTCGAGCGAGATCTTCCTATTCAGATGGATTGGAGGGAATTCCTAGCAGGTGAATCGGGCTATGTAACCATGG
Source organism: uncultured archaeon (assembly GCA_964391265.1). Classification (GTDB taxonomy): domain Archaea; phylum Asgardarchaeota; class Thorarchaeia; order Thorarchaeales; family Thorarchaeaceae; genus MP5-2226. The sequence goes on along the minus strand of CAYMLT010000096.1, from coordinate 3,135 downwards.
ACTGGTACAAACCCCTTGATTATGATATGCGAACAAAGGCTCTTGACACCACCACTCTTGCTTCAAAGGCTCTTTTGCAATCAGTTCTAAATCGAAGTCAATTTGAGAATTACTGGATTCAGGAACTTGTAACTTGGCTTAATGGCTTGCAGCCACAGCAGCACGTCGAAGGCACATTTGAAATGATGGAGGAGGTATCATCTTGAGTACATTAGATATGACAAGTAGAGTTTTTCCATTGACTCTTGACATAATGGATTCTGCATGGATTGCTGGGGCATTGGCTGGATTGGAGATCCCTCTAGCCAGAGAGCCCGAATTGCTCTGGGCGCCGTTTATTGAAGACATATTCGACATCTCCGAATTAGTGTGTGATATAGAATCTGTTAGACCCGGTCAATCTCCGGTAACAGGTTCTGTCTTAGATTCACTCGGTGGATTCATCAGTTTGGCTGGTCGCGTAACCAGTCAAGGACTACTATTTCCGGTTTGCTCAGATTCGGTTCTTCGTGTCACTGACAATCTTCCTGGGATTGACACTAAATATCTCGGAGGTATTATGGTCGTCCCTCCATCTGAGATTGGAAAATTGCTCAGTCTGGTGCCTTTGAGAGGCCCAATTGAGGAACAAGCATTGGAGGTGGCAGTATGACTGATTTAGAGTCCGTTGCCGGTGTAGGTCCAGCAGCCGCTAAGAAGCTTCGCGAAGTCTTTGTGACGACCGCTGAACTGCTGGCTGTGCAGAATCCTGCCGAGCTGCAAGATAAGACCAAACTTGGCGAAGGGACAATTGCCAAGATTATTCGTAATGCAAGAATGCAATGCGGCAAATTCGGGTTCAAATCTGGTCTCGATGTTGAACATGAGATGGAAACGATGCCGCGTCTGAAGACCGGCTTACCATCACTGGATGATGCCTTGCTCGGTGGGATTGAGGAAGGATCTATCATTGAATTCTATGGACCGGCAAGAGGTGGGAAAACACAATGGTGCGCTCTTATGGCGGTCCGAGCACAGCTGCCAGTTGAAGAAGGCGGGCTAGGTGGACGCGTTCTTTGGTTGGATAGTGAATCATCCTTCAAGCCTTGGGTAATCCGAGCAAATGCCCTTAGATTTGGAATGGACCCAGATGTCGCATTAGGGAACATTGGTCGTGCAGAGATTTTCCTATCAGGTCAGATTAATGAAATCTTCGAAAGCATACCACAGATGTGTGCCGAACAAAACTACAAATTTGTAGTTCTGGATTCTTTCACTGGATTATTCAGAGCAGAATATACGGGCTTGGATAAACTAAAGCTTAGACAACAGGATATGAACCATGTTCTCAACCAAATGCGCCGTACTGCCGCTGCCACCGGTGCAACATTCGCATACACAAATCAGGTTATGGCAAACATTTCGATTTACGGCGGAAATCCTAACTCCCCTGTCGGAGGGCACATACTTTCCCACGCATCCGATTACCGATTCTATGTGAAACGTCGAATGAAAGATGAACGTATGATTTCTCTTCAAGATAACGCAGGAGTTCCAGAATTCGAAATCAAGGTAAATGTGGGTTGGGGCGGCTTCTATGAGAGTTCAAAGGACAAGAAAGATTCAGAACCTGGAATTCTTGAAAGTCTAAAGAAATCCGGTAAGGCTGGCTTTCAAGCTGCACTTGCTGAAGTTGATGTTGATCCAGCTGATGAAGAATCACCAGAGGAACTGGAGGTAGAGGCTACGTGAAACAGAGAGGAATGTTCCGAATCTATCAGTGCGGACGTTGTAAAAATTCTGGCTTTGCTCCAGTTGAGAATGAAGAGGAAGAGTCCCGATGCAGTTTGTGTAATGCAGTTATCCTTCACGAAAAGGGGACTCTCTATGCTGCTACAATTGATGAGGCCAAAGAGATTCTTACGGACCTTCTCATAACATCTCGTCTGGAAACGCCGAAGGTTGGATCTTCAAGGGGTTTGGGTCTCAAGAGAAGGGTATTCAATATTGTCGAATCGATAGTCGATAACAACAGAGGACATCCCGCAGCAATATCTGATGTAATGCGAGAGTGCACCGATGCCGGTATTGACTTGGATCGTGCATCTCATTTTGTTGATGTATTGATACAGGAGGGTGCTATTATGGAAGAGCGCGGGAAGCTTACGCTGAATGGAGAAGGTGTTGTAAAATGACTGTAAGCGCTAGACATTTACAAATTCCCCAGGGTACACCGAATAGGAATTCAATTGCACTTGTCAATTTGATACTTCGCCATACGCCCACTAGAATCACAGTAATTCAGGTGGCTGAGCGGGACCCAGATCCTGAGCTATTTGTACTAACATCTATCAACTGGATGGATATGGAACGCCCAATACTACCGCAGCTTCCTACAATTCTATCTTTCTTAGAGACCATGCGCGGAACGAGAGGTGTCCCGAGCAAGGTCTATCTGGATAGCGATGAGGGTCTACAGCTCTATATACCCACCTCTACACATGCATCTGAAATTCCGCCCCTTCCACGGGATGCCGTGCGTATGCTACGGGATTTAGTAGAAAGCACATGTGATTTTGTATTCGCTACAGCAAATGAAGTTGAGGAAACATTCTGGAATATCGCCATGAAACGAGGTTTTAGTCCTGATATCGTTGAGAGGATGGCGGTTAATGCAAAGGGGTTCGACTCTTCAGCCAATGTGCAAAGATTCCAGGAATTGTTGCAGAGATATTTCTCAGTCAGATTCAGAATTCATACGTCCGAGTCGATGTTGCAGTTGGAGGAGACATTTTGGAAAACACCGTAGCAGATCCACTATCATGGTTCCCGTATGAACCCCGTCCACAACAGGACCGTGCAGTCATTTTAGCTGCACAAGCATATTCACAAGGAACAGTGGGAATGCTATCCGCAGATTGCGGCGTCGGGAAAACAATTGCAAGTTTGAGCGGATATTTGGCAGCAAGGGGGAATGATGAAAACTCCAAACTTTTTGTATTGACAAGAACCCATTCTCAATCTCGCGTATTCGAAGAGGAACTTTCTATTCTCAGAAATAATGTTGCTGCTGGACATTTGCCTCTAACAGCGACAAGCATGGTATCACGAAAGCATGTGTGTCCGATTCGCCAGAAGATTGACACTGATTCCTCG
>CAYMLT010000095.1:0-10332 GCA_964391265.1 uncultured archaeon | reverse complement strand
CTGTAACTGGGATACTTGTGTAACGGATTTGAAACGTGTTTCATTCAAACCTGCAATCTCTCTCTCCAATTGTCCCTTCTTTTTAGCGAGTTCTTTCTCATCCGTTCCTTCCAAGGTTGACCAGATATGACTTGATTTGCTCTCGATTGCCTGAAGTTCTGCTTCATCATTCTGGAGCTTTTCCTGAATGCTTCGGAATAGAAGGTCCTTTCCTTTCAGATCTGCCTGAAGTGCCCTATATGTTCCCTGCGCCTCTGATCGCTTAACGTTCCAATCTGCAAAAGCCGCCAACTCATTTTCGATTCTGGTTCGGTCTTCCTCTATTGCGTCCAATTCAGTTGTTGTTTGTTTTTGATCCTCAAGCATTTGTTCCTTGGCTGCAGCAATACGTCGAAGGTCTTCTTTGGTCTTATCGATTGTACGCTTCTCAACTTTGATGCGCTTCTCAAGCTCTCTAATCTCATCAAGAGTCTGCTTTGTTTCGCTCTCAATCTTGCTTAGGCGTCGTTCTTCTTCATCTATCCTTGCAGAGATACTACCAGTTTCTCTTTGAAGATTTGATGTTTCTTTACCAATCTTATTTGATTCGGTTTCATGTGATGAGATACTATCCTCTAATTCTACTATTTCTTCGAGAACCTCTCCAAGACCAAGCTCTTTCTCTTCTATCTCTTTTTTTGTTTCAGCGATTTTGGTCGATAGGTTATCGGCTGTTGCCCATTTGACTTCATGGTCTAGGAGAATCTCATTTTTCTGCAGTTCTCTCTTGCGTTCTAGTCTATCTAAATCGCCCTGTAGCATTTCCAGTTCCCGTTCAACAACTTTCGCCTCGCTGGTCGCTGCATCCAGATTCTGACGGCTGTATTGTACTTTGGCCTCTTCGAGGTGAATTCTGTCGCGTAGGGTACTAAGGCCTGTACCTTCTTCAACAAGCTTTCTGACCTCAATTGGATCCATATCACGTATTGCATTGATTCGTTCCTGAGGCATAAAGACCAAAGGATTGTCAATATCAAATCCAAGAGTGGTGACAGCACTTTGAAGCTCAGCTGCTTTCACACGTTTGCCATCGACATATGACCGCGGGATTCCCTCCCGTGAAATCTTTCTTTGGAACTTTCTACTCTGTCCATTGACACGTGCGATGACTTCAGCTTCAGCAGATGAAGCTCCATGTCTTATGAAATCGCTCCATTTTGAGTATCTGTTCTCTCGTTGATTTGAACCGAGAGCGAATTTTATAGCATGAAATATCGAAGTTTTTCCTGAACCATTTGGCCCGACAACAACTGTCAAACCTGGATCGAACTCAACAACTCCCTCATAGAATGAGAGGAAATTCTTCAGTTTGACTGATTCAATGTGCGTGTCAAATTTTCTCAAAAGGTTACCTTCCCATAATACGGCTTAATCTATCACTCGTTCTTTTGGCTCGCATGAGTCTTGTTAATCGGTCTTCTGCTTTTCCTGTTAGAATGAATGGATACTTCGCTAGAAATTCTCTATCTTGCTGTGAAAGTGGATGACTAGCATTCAATGACTCGATGATTCTTTGTGTGCCTTGAAAATCATCTCCTACGGCCATCAAATACAACTGGTCCAGAAAATCATCAGGATACTCACTTTGCAGAGATTCCACGGATGGCGAATGTTCCCCTCGGGCTATCCTAGAAATGTTGTCATGAACCTCATATCGTGCCATTCCCACTACTCCACTATTCTCGATGATTTTTTCAATTTTAATACGCGGGATTAATTCAGTGCTTTCTGGAACATCTGTGAGAAAACTTACTGCAAGGTGGTGAATATCTGAGAATCCCCATCCGGCTGTTGATTCGGCTACTAGTGTGGGGTCAATGTCCTTCCTACCTTCAAAAAGTGTTTCAAACACTTTTACCCTCTCCTCTAATTGTGGGGTTGGAAATATATAAACTCGGTCGAATAATGTTAGGAGGTCTCTTTCAACGGCATCTGGGTTTGAGGTTGTGCAAATCACTAGGACCTCGCTTTCATCCCAAGTGGATTCTTTGAGGGTGCTATAGAGCACAGCCGCATGGTTGGTGCCATTTTGACCAAGAACATCCAGCTTCTCAAGAAACAGAACCGCAGGAGAATTTCTTTTGGCAAATTCAAATGCAGTCCTCACAGATTCTGCAATCCTTGTAGAGTCCCCAATTGCTGCGCTAATCCTTAATTTCACGGTCTTCATAGGGACCTCTAGTGCAATATGATGTGGAAACGCTTCAAAGTCCGTTCCTGGTGGACCAATTAATAGTACTCTTCCACCAAAGCTCAGACCTTTTCTTTCGAGCATATCCTTGTAACTACCATGCGTTGAGAGCACGGATTGGAACAACTTGGCACGCTCAACAACTGATGGCTGACTGAACCTTTCGTCAACTAGGTCCTCAGGATCCAATAAGGTGACTACTTCTGTTAATGTGTTTTCGCGGCTCACTATTTGCCCCTTCTAGAATTCAATATATAAACGAAAATGAAACCATATTACCCCTTCGGAGTATGCCTACTTTTCGCGCGTTTCTAGAATTTGCCTTAATCTATTTGTGACTCAAAGACGTTTGAGGTGTATATTACTTGAAACCCGATGGTAGATGGTGAAAAACTTCAAGCATGACCAAGAAAGGATTAGAACGGGACGATACAATCCTCCCGTTCTAGGTACCAGATTATCTTGATTAAATCAATGAAAACAAGCAGAAGTACTCCATTAAATTACCTACGCAGATCGTTGGCGTATCACTATCGGGTGGATACAAGTTGACTATTCTCCAAAACTCCTCATGGTATCTTGTGCAATCCGTGTCATCTTCGGGATCGTCTGGATCATCCAATTCGACATTTGCCCAAGTATATGCATCATCTATCAAAGTATCTGATGATGATTCATATTTGTCCATTAGTGACATACTTAGGAAGACATAGGTCCAAATTCCATGATTGGGCTCTATATCGTTTGGATCAGATACTGATGATGGATATCCCCGAGTTGCACCATCAAACTCACTTGTACCTGCAATGAATAAAGTTCGATCATAAACATCGCTACCGTCATTATCATCTTGGAGGGCTTCAAAATCATTTATGAAACCACCTGAAGAACAACAATCTAAGAAAATGAAAATTCTTTCATTTGTAGTCAAAGATAGAATATCTGCAAGCTCATAATCCCAAAGAACACCAACAACATCATTATCAAGATGATCTGGTGATATGTCGCCGATATCTTGGAAATCAAATAGTTTTATTGCGACTGCAGGATTGGGGTATCCATCTTCATATTGGATAATGTTGTAGTCGCCATGACATGATGCCATGAAATAGATGAAATCATTGTCATCGGCTTGGCTTACCATTTCACTGAGAGCAAGTTCAACATTTGTTTCTGTGGCAATGCCATCCCATTCAAGCCCAACGACCTGATCATCTCCCAACAACCATATGCTGTCATCATCAAATTGAATTCTAGAAGGATCATTTTGATTTGTAAGGTAGTCGTACCACAGAAGTGCATCATTTGTACACCACTCAACCGCTGGGTCAAATCCACCTTCATTTTGATAATCAGAAATCCCGACTATCACTGCGTAACCTCTTGGGAGATTTTCAAGAAAAACATCTCCAATGTTGCATTCTAGGCCCAATCCATTTTCATTGGCTATATCTCCTTCACCATCCCCGTAACTTGGTTTACTTGCTTCAACGCGAACCTTCGTGACAGTATCTGCGCATGCAAAGCGAAAAATGAAGGTTCCATCATCATCATATGTTGTTGCATCGCCTAGATAGTGCTCAGACCCAGAGAAGGTTGAATACACGGCTACTGAAGCCGAAGGCACTTGTTCTTTTGTCAAGTCATCGATAACACTTCCAGTAACATCATAGAAGCTTCCTGCAAGATACAGGTTGCCCAAATCAAAATCTGTGCCAGTCCCTGATACAATACTGGAACCCGGACTTAAGCCACCGAATGTAGCAATTGCTTTGAAGCTTGTTATAGTATCATAAGACGAATAGGAGAACACGAAATAACCGTTACTCTGAGAGGACGTTTCACCTACCTTCAGCCATCCTTCGTAAACCTCCTTGTATATTTCAACAGTAGCCCATTCTAGCGGCTCAGTATAGAGAGCAGAAACCCAATTGTATACATATCCATGAGTTGTATATTGAATAGTAGAAGGTGTGTTAGGGTCTAGTCGAATAGTACCCATATTGGTTGTTGTGTATGGATATGAGGTCCTCTTTTCCACTGTAACTGTGCTAAAGCCTGTTTTTGATACTTTGACACTCCAGCTTTTGGGACTGACGGGCAATACGACTGAAAATGAAAAATGACCATATGCATTAGTGGTTGTCTGGCCCTTGAGGCTACCATCGGCAGAGCATTTCACAGTCGCCCCAGAAATGTCACTTCCTGTGTCTTTGTTTACAACATCACCAACAACAAAATACTTGGTGTAACCTCCAGGAGCTGCTGCAGCTCCAACTATTGCTGCACTCTGGAGCAAAATCAAGCTCACTATAATAAGAGATGGAATTGTTTTTCCCTTTTTGTTCTTCACGAAATCTCCTCCTACAGAGATATGATTAGTTTCTCTAAAAGCAGTGATATAAAGTATCCCATTTTTTAAAAAATGTACTTCTCATTGAACACTCTTCATAAAGATTGTACTCTTCAAAAGATATCCGCCACTTATCTGCAATCGTGACAAATATCTACTCATTCTTTGTCACACGATATAGAAGAAGAAAACTAAGACTGATAATAACAGCCATTCCTATAATAAGGAGAAGGAGAGTGCCCCCCTCCTGAATCCATTGGAATACAGTATTGACAATTAGCAATGAAACAATAAGAATCAAGATATTAATCGAACATCAAAGATTTTCAATCTGCTTTTCAAGATTTTCTATGGTAGTTGTTTCTTCTGGCACTTCTTCAGACAATTAACAACCCTCCGTTGACCAACGAATCACATCTTTCTTTGACCCTTATACTTGTTCTGATATTCAATTCGACTTCCGAAAACGCAAATGATAATTCGCGCGCTCACCGCAGCAGCCATAAGCCCTTATGTGTGCAGGGTGAATCTCAGTTTGTGGGGCTATGACAAAAACGAGTGATGACCTTCGAGAACGAATATGGAATGTGATTACAACAGTAGAGAGTAGAGGTCTCTTTGTGCATTCCGAGGAGCTGCCTATTCGTTACAAATCTGCTGCAAGAAGCAGTAGTCGTGTCAGTACCGTGAGATTACCCTTGATTGCCGGGGCATGTGTGCTGAACTCACTTGTCCCCAGGTCTGCCATGTTACTCATTGGTGGTCATGGCGGTGGCAAGACTACGTTGATTAAATTGCTAGGACGTATGCTCACTGGAAAGTCTCTGGAAGAGATTGACAATGGAATGCTACGAGGCCACCCTCAGCTGACCGAAGAAAAAATGGTTGCTACTCTTCGCCCCGGACCTCTCATGAAAGATGGAATAGAGGTTGTTGTTTGGAGACAATTCGTCACAAATTTCTGGAAGATAATTGATGAAGTCAATCGACTGACACCACATGCACAGAACATCCTGTTATCTATGCTTGCAGAAGGTGAGCTGAAGTACTATGATGAAGTGAAACACTGTGATGACTATTGCCTATACGCTACAATGAACCCTACGGATAGCGGCACCTTCGATATCGCCCCTCCATTCTTGGATCGATTCGGTTTGGCTGTACCTATAACCATGCCAACCGTTAACGATTTGGAGATAATTCTTGCATCGCGCGATGATCGGCTATTTGGATATGATGAGCTCTGGCAGGTCCCTGCAATCACTACGGAACAGGACCTTATGACATTGTGGAATCTGGCTGACAAGATTCCAGTATCTGCTGATGCATCGGAGTTCATGCGTTCAATAGTACGTGAATTTGGAGCTTGCATCCGCGCTGACAAAAGCCAATCTCACACTCTAACAGTTGAAAGCGGTCTATGCGAGGGCTGTCATTTCAATACGGCAAAGAGTGTTTGCAACAAAGTTGTGGTTCCACTTAGTGTACGTGCAGCTAAAGACCTGAATCGCTACTGTAAGGCTGCGGCATGGCTTATTGGCGCACCTGAGGTGGGAATTGAAATCGTGAAATCTCTTGCTCCTCTAGTCTTCTGGCATAGGACTCGATACGTACAGGAGTCCATAGAAAAATCGCCTTTCTTTGGAAATAGCTTTGAATTTACAAAGGAGCTAGTAGAACTGGCCTCAGCTCGTTTTGCCCAGAGAGATGCTGCAATCAAGCTAATGGACAAACTGAAACATGGAGAAGCTGAATCATCTGTTTCCGACGAGCTTAAAGAAATGGCCAAGAGCGATCTCTTGGTTCGTCTTGATTATGTGAAACTTGCGAAACAGCTGAAGAAGCCAGAGTATGCAAAGATGGTGAAGAACATCGACAAAGCGACAAGATCTGCAAGTGTCAATGATCTAACTTCACTCCAGGAGAAATTGATGGAGTCTCCGGACTTTCCAAATCGAAGCATGTTATTGGGAAAAATATCAGAGGAACTACACAAGCTAACACTCTCGCAGTACACACTTACTTTTGAGCAATGGCAGGATCTTTGGACCACAATTAGCTTGAAGATACCTCGCATGACAAGTGTGCTCAAAGAAACTCTCAAACCTCCAAAACGGAAAGTAGCTAGGACCGATGGGGTTACACTTGTGGTTTATGTTACTGGAAGCGCTCCCGAGTCATCTGTCTTCCTTGAGGTGTCTGGTGGCAAGGCGTCACTGGAATTAGGAAAAGAGATTGAGAAGAGTCTGGGAAAGAGGGAGTAATTCTGTCGCGTTCTGAGAATCTCGGTGAAGCTGCACAACGTGCATGGATTCAGGCGACGTCAGATTTTTACCACCCTCCTCTACCAGATCCTGTCATTGAATACGAAGAAGGTGTGGCATCTTTCTTCTTCATCAACTCTGCTGATTGGACCGTACATCTAAACACTGCTGGAGTACCATTGAATCTGAATCCTAGTGATGCAGAACCCTATCTCCGTTCAATATGCCATCATGAAATCCAACATTATCTGGTCTGTCCATACGATGGTGTCACAAATGGGATGCTTTTTGCTGCATCTCGGAGACACCTGCCTGACAATGTAGCTATGTTCGTGTGCAATGTCTTTGCAGATTTGGTTGTTGATTCCAAGCTTCTCAAGCGATTTCCAGCACTTACTCATTCGAGAATAAACACCTCAATTCATGACTCTTCTGTTCGAACACGCGAACATAGCCCTCTATGGAAACTTGTTGTTGCCATCTATCGTGTAATGTGGGGATTTCCTGTTCCTTATGGAGTAGACATTGACAAACCCACAATCCAAGCAGCTGAAGATGTTGTTTCAGTTGCTAGAAGCCTATTAGATGATGAACACAAATGGTCGAAGGCGACTGAAGCGATAGCTAAGATAGTCAAAGAATGGCTGCAAGAAGATGATGAAGAGCCTCAAGGAGGAATGGAAGTTTCATCTCAAGGCGGAGATGGTAAAGGAGGGTCTGAAATTACAATCAAAATCCCGGCCGACTTGGATGGCATAATGGGAAGTCCTGTTGAAGACCGTAATGGAGACCGCGCCAGAAAGTGCGTAGACCCTGATTCCATAGAGAACTCGGATGAAATTATGGAACGCTTGGCAATCGAAGTTGAAGCCCGCAGTGGGAGTCTCAAGGATCTTGAATCTGTATACATACTTCAAGGGGGCGGGACTGGAATAACTGATTGGACTCGATTTTGGTATCGTGCCAAAGTGAAAGGACTTCTACGATTTCAAGTTCGTCACCAACGCCCCGTAGGAGCTACTCCTCTAGCCATACATGATTGGCGTCTGGGGGATCCTATTGAAGAATTAGACGTGGTTCAATCACTTCAGGCATTTCCAATTCTTGTTCCAAACATGTCAACACGTCGATGGATAAAAACGATGTACTATGGCGATAGTCATCAGGATGAACTTCCCGATTTACTCATAGTTCTTGATTCAAGTGGTTCAATGACCTACAAAATGGGTATGAAGGATTTACAAGGCCCGTACCATGTTGCATTGATTTCATCGTTCGCAGCAATGGACACTGCCTTCAGAAAGGGCTCGCGGGTAGCAGCTATTAACTTCTCGGGAAACATCATGACTTGTGATTGGACCCGGGAGCGAAGGGAAATTGAGGACGTGCTCATGGCATATCAAGGGGGAGGAACTGTAATGCCTGTGAAGCAAATCAAGAGTATGACTGACACTGCAGACTCTAAGGTCATGACTGTAATAATAACTGATACAGGCGTTTCTAACTGGGGCCCATTTGAAAAGACTGTCAACCAACTTACAAAGAAGGGCCACAAGGTATTCATTTTTCACATTGGTGCTAGGAAGGGCAAAATCACCAAGTCTGGTCGAGCTCTGGTAAAAGCTGGTGGAGTTGTCATTCCAATTGCGTCGATAAGTGAATTGCCCGGTCTGGTTGTTTCCGAAGTTCAAAAAACATACTTACACGATACCTAAACCTTTATCATGTAACAGACCAGCGAGCGCGTCGTGTCTCTCAACCCCAGTTGACTGGACCCTCTGACACGAGGTAATGACGCGATGTACGAGATTGTGTTGAAAGAAACCCTGGCTTCCGTGGAAGGCACAACGACAACTCATATGGTGATCAAAGCGCCTGATGTAGCCCGAGTGTGTAAACCTGGCCAGTTCGTAATAATCCGTGTAAATGAAACCGGGGAGCGAATTCCTCTAACGGTTGCAGATTATAATCGTGAGAAAGGCGAGGTCACAATTGTTTTTCAAGAAGTCGGTAAGTCCACAAAGCTTCTTGGAAGTCTCGAAAAAGGTGATTTCGTGCACGATTTTGTAGGCCCACTAGGGAAAGCTACGGTGACTGAGAAAAAATACGGTACAGTCGTTGCAATCGGCGGTGGATGTGGTAGTGCTATTGCCTATCCTGTGGCCAAAGCCTACAAGGAGGCAGGTAACTACTTGATTACTATTAATGGCGCAAGAAGCATGGACCTTCTGATTTATCGTGATGAGATGAACGCAATCGCAGATGAGGCATATGAAACAACTGATGATGGAACTTGCGGAGTACATGGTTTTGTGACCAACGTTCTTAGCGATCTCATTCAGCAGGGAAAACAAATAGATCTTGTATTTGCAGTTGGTCCAGTACCAATGATGAAGTTCGTGGCAAAAACCACTGAGGCAAAGGGAATTCACACCGTTGTAAGCCTCAACAGCATCATGGTTGATGGCACTGGAATGTGTGGTGCCTGTCGTGTGAATGTTGGTGGGAAGATGAAATTCTCCTGCGTGGATGGGCCAGAATTTGATGGTCACCAAGTAGACTTCGATGAACTAATGGCTCGTCTAAGCGCCTACAAGGAAGAAGAGGCCATTTCAGATGAATTGTGGGTCAAAGAACAGGAGGGTAAGTAGCGATGGCAGATGAGAAACCAAAGAGAGAGAGGAAGCCTCCAACCAAGAAGGTTCCTATGCCTGAACAGGATCCTCATGTAAGAAACAAGAATTTCTCTGAAGTTGCATTAGGATATACCAAAGAACAGGCAATGGCTGAAGCAGAGAAATGCATGTCCTGCAGAAATCCAAAATGCGTCACTGGTTGTCCAGTTGAAGTTCCAATAAGAGATTTTGTCAATCTTGTTAAGCAAGGTGACTTCATGGCTGCAGCAGCCAAAATCAAAGAAACCAACAGTCTTCCTGCAGTCTGTGGAAGGGTCTGTCCTCAAGAGTCACAATGCGAGTTTAAGTGCATCTACGGTATTCGAAACGAACCAATTGCTATTGGTAGACTTGAACGTTTTGTTGCTGATTACGCCCGAGATAAGGGAGAAGGTCTCCCTGATTTGCCACCTAAGATTGGCAAGAAAGTGGCAGTAATTGGCTCAGGTCCAGCAGGTCTAACTTGTGCTGGAGATCTCACTCTAATGGGATATGATGTGACAATCTTTGAGGCTTTTCACAAGCCCGGCGGAGTGCTTCAATATGGTATCCCTGAATTCCGATTGCCAAAAGACATCGTCAATGCTGAGGTTGAATACCTTGAGCGCATTGGTGTGGAGATAAAGTACAACCATGTAGTTGGAATGATCCGAACAATTCCTGAGCTCATGGAAGAAGATGGTTACGATGCTGTCTTTATTGGGTCCGGTGCAGGTGCTCCAAATTTCATGAACATTCCCGGGATGAATCTAATCAATGTGTATTCTGCTAATGAATTCCTGACGAGAGTCAATCTGATGAAAGGCTATT
>CAYMLT010000094.1:8082-10382 GCA_964391265.1 uncultured archaeon | reverse complement strand
ATGCAATTCAAACATTCTTCTCGCCACCTCCGCCAGATAAAGGATACAATCCTACTTTGCCAGTTGATGATCCCAATTCGCCCATTGTAGAAGATAGAGAGCAGATTGCAAAAATCATAGCACACAATCTCCATTATGTAGTTCTGAAATGCTTAAGAAGTGGCCCACGTCCAATTGTGGAGATAATGGAACAGACATCATTCCCTAGAAACGTTGTTCAGAATTCTCTATGGGCTCTTGAATCTGAGAGAATAGCGGTATCGTTTGATAATGAGAGATTGTGGGGACTCGTCACGAATCCAGTAATTGAGTCTTTTATTCCAGAATATGTATTGCCCCTTGTATCTCACAAATTGGTTGATAAGGAGCTAAATCGAGACACGGGTAGTAGATACCTTGAACTTCTAGAGGATGCATGGAGTGAAAGTTAGTGATTAGAAGTGTCTACATACTTGAACAGACGGGAAACATAGTCTTCACAAAAGAGTATGCGGACATGGATGCAAGACAGACCCTAGTCGAGTTTCTAGTCAACCTTACGAGCTTTCTTGGCTCGGTTGATTTGGAGGGAAAAACTGAGTTCATGAATCTTTCAGCCGCTAGGTTTTTTTACGCGGCGAGGGAAGAATTTACTTTCATCTTTATAGCGGATAAGGCGGATGATGCATCACAAATCGAAGAGAAGGTTAGCCAACTTGTCGACACCTTCATGAGAAGCTATGTTGACCTAGCTAGATCTCATCAATCCTTGGATGGCTTTGATGAGAAAGTGGACGAAATTGCGGTCACCATGGTGAAGGTAGCAATTCTTGGTTTTGCAGGAGTTGGTAAAACCACAACTTTGCATTTATTGCGTGGAGAAACATTGCCTCTGGTTCATGATCCGACTATCGGTGTTAGTATTAAAAAACTACCAGAAGAAGTAGAAAATGCAAATATCGTTCTATGGGATTTAGCAGGGCAATCACGTTTCAGCATTCTATGGGCAAAAATGATTGCAAATGCACAGGTTGTTGTAATAGTCACAGATAGCACATTGGAGAATGTCCTCCGTAGTAAGAAACTTGTTTCCTTGGTCAAGGATGAAGTGCCTGATGCAAAGATAATTGGTATTGCGAACAAGCAGGACCTTCCAACAGCATTGACTCCAGAAAGAGTCGGGCAAATCCTAGGTGTTGCAACATATGAACTAGTAGCCATCGACATCTCCTACAGAGATCGACTCATCCAAATCATCAGAAGAGCAATTCTAGAAGGAAAATCGGATAAGAAGGATAACTAAAAGGCATGCGTCACGACAAAGGTTAATTACGTGATTCTGACAGTTTCACAGGAACGCCAATATAAAAGGTGACAATAGATGGCCTTTGACTTAAGTGAGATAATGGAGAAACTGAAAGCAATTGAAGGTTTCGCGAGTAAAGTTTCAGAAACAAAGCGATTAGCTGATGAATTGGCAGAGAACTTCGCAAACATGAAAATGTCAATCAATAAGACAATCAATGACAGTTTTTCAGAAGTTGCCAATCAGATTGATACTCTAAGAAAGAATATGCAACAGATGGAAACAATTAAGCCATCAGCTTCAACAGCTGCGGCAACCCCAGCACCAGAGGCTACTCCAGCTCCCGTACCAACTCCTTCTCCAGAACCAGCAGTTGCTCCGACACCGGACCCAACTCCGGCACCTGGACCAACTCCAGCACCAGCTGTAGAACCAGTAGCTGCACCTGTGATTGAACCTCCAAAGGAAGGCGACGATCAGCTTGACTTCCTACTACAACAGAAGGACCGCCTCAAGGCAGCTCTTACTGACTTGCGATTCGATTACATGAGAGGATACATACCTGAAGAAGAGTATAAGACAAAAGAGGCAGAATTAGATTCTCAACTTGAAGATCTGGATCGTCAAATCGCAGCACTCAAGTAGAAATCATATTGGGGTTGTGGCGGTGTATACCGCCGCCTCTCGCTTCTAATTTTACTTGTTGTTATGTAAAAAGGAGTATTGAAGATCCTACATTGAAGATCTTCAATAGATGATATTCATCATCCCACAAGCTTCTTGGCCGCTTCAATAAACTGCTTGGCTTTCGTTTCAGAAATGCCATCGACTTTCTTTGCCATCTTTGCAGGGTCAGCCTTGGAAATTGCGGCTACCGTCTTAAAGCCGCCTTCCTTCAGAGCTTCAACTGTTTTAGGACCGACTCCCGTGATATCAGAAACTTCGGGTTTCTTCTCTTCTTTCTTTGCAGCTGGCTTCTTCTCTTCCTTCTTTGCAGCTGGCTTCTTCTCTTCCT
>CAYMLT010000094.1:0-7982 GCA_964391265.1 uncultured archaeon | reverse complement strand
TTCTTTGCAGCTGGCTTCTTCTCTTCCTTCTTTGCAGCTGGCTTCTTCTCTTCCTTCTTTGCAGCTGGCTTCTTCTCTTCCTCTAACACAATGGGAGGTACCACTTCAAGAGGCTCGACAATCACCTCAGTCAGCTTGTCCTTTCGTTCTTTCTTTTCGCCGAATTCTCGCCGCTTTCGTGCAAGCTTGCTTGGCTTGATGACGGTTCCTGCAGAAGAAGCAGCTGTCAATGCAGCTTCCATATCATCGTCAATTACAGGAGCGCTTGGTACTGATGATCCAATCTCATCGAATACGTCATTGGTCAAAACTGATGCACTGACCTTACGCTTCTCGATTTCACTTGGTGTTGAATACACCACAAATCCACTTTCTCGTATATAAGGAACAATAACACCCGCGGATTCTTTTTCTCTTAGGATTTTTCGAGCCACACTCATTCGGATTCCAAATCTGTTGGCTAAATCATAAGGTGTAACAGACCTTGATTTCTGCAGATATTGATCAATCTCACTTAGTGTTTCTGATTTTGGAATCGCGTCACGAACGATTTTCTCGGTTTTTGCAGCTGATTTTCCCCATTTCTTGCGGCTAATAGTAATTACTCTCCTAGAATCTGGTTCCGCAGTTCAACGCGAAGGTCGAGGGTTTGGCTTAAAAAGATGACCATAGGTTGCTTATTCTTAAGTGGTTAGGTAGGTGGTATTAACCATGGGCAATACAAGATATCCAATTAACCAAACGCTGGATGAATACATTCACGTTTTAAAAAAGCATGCATATTCCGATATTGAAGATAGTACTGTGATTATTGAATGGGGCCAAACACAGGCATATGCAATAGTTGTATGGAGCCATGGAAAACCTGCTTTGGTGAGGTGTAGTCGGATTATTCGAAAATGGGCTGAACCAGCTATTCTTGGTTTATTGTCACATGAACTATCACATATAGCCCTGGGAGCAAACTCACACAACGAACTCCAAACGGATAAAGATGTAATATCAAGAGGGTTAGGGCCGTACTTGGCAATTGAGAGGGTATTCACAAACAAGTATTCTGACCACTTAATCAAAAGAGGGCGTGATAGATATTTAGGCTATGATTCTATTCGATTATCATTAACTGAGCACGAAACAAGTCAGCTAGATGCACTTATGGCGGATATCGGTATTGCACCAAGTAGACGGTTGAAAGAATCCATATTGCATGACTATGCATTCCATGAGAAGGAAAATGCGTCGCACCTTATGATTAATGGCCATTTGTGTCCTTATGATACGAAACTGAGTAATGCTGATATCAAAATCGTAGTTAGGAAATCATCAATACAGGTTCTTTCAGAGGATATGATTATTGGGGAATATGAGAATTAGGAATCGAGGTCTCAGCATGTACCTGGATCTTTTCTCTCTTTAATTTCCAATACCTGCTTCACGGATACGTCACTTAAAGGCGGGATGTCCTGATCGATAACACAGCCAGGTGCAATGGAACTGCCCTCTCCAATGCGAAGGGCGGGATATATTGAGGCATTGACTCCAAGTATTACCCCATCGCCTAGTATGACCCCGAATTTTCTGTGAGGAATTTGAATTCTCGTTCCCCCCATATCGAGAAACAATGGCTGCGTCCCCGGTCGCCAATTCCATAGTTGCGCACCAGCTTCTATGCAACTATCTGCTCCAATAATGGAATCAGCAATGTAAGTCATTCGTCCAATATTAACGCGATCAAAAATCATACTATTCCTCACTTCAACAGCATATCCGATATGAACACCATCACAGAGACTTGTATAGTCTCGAATGAGCGCATTGTTCCCGATAAATACACGGTTGCCAATGTAGGCAGGTCCACGAATGCAAGCTCCGGGACGAATTACAACATCTTCGCCTATGTGTACAGACCCTTCAATTACGGCGCTATTATGAATATCTGCGGATTCAGCAATGAAGCTCCCTTTTCCTTTCAAGATTCGATCCATAACAATTCGATTTGCTTTCAATATGTCCCAAGGCCACGTGAACTCAGCCCACTCCTTTTCCCAGACAGAGGCGGTGACATTCATATTCTCAGCAATCATGTTTTCAACCGCATGTTCCATTGTTTTATGCGTTTCAAGCAAGGGAAGTAGAGCTCCGGGAAATACTGATACTCCTGCAACTGCATAGTTGCTGACGTATCTACTAGGTCCACCTTTCTCCACAAGGCGCTCTACAATACCATTCTTCCCAATCTTCACAGTTCCAAACTGCTCGGGATTGGAAACTAATGTCACTAGTAAAGTCACATCCGCGTTCATTGTAGTATGGTTGTATAGGGCTCGCTTGACCATATCTGGTTCTACAAGCACATCACCATTAATGAGAAGAAAATCTTCATCTGGATCAAGCTCATCTTGAGCCGTCAGAATGGCATCCTCCACGCCATTCTGTTCATGCTGAATCACATACCTGATTTGCAAATCAATATCTCCCCCATGTTGAAAGTGATTTATTATTTCTTCACGACCATGCCCGACAACGACGACAACATCTGTGATGTTATTCTCTCTCAAGCTTTCGAAAATATAATCAAGCACAGGGCGACCGGCAATCATCAACATGGTTTTTGACCGATTTGCGGTTAGAGGTCGGAGCCTATTTCCAGATCCAGCTGTTAGTACAAGCGCCTTCATTGCACTCACGTCTATCTTTGGGATATCGATAAGACATAAAGATGTTGGCGAAGGCTGTTTAAGAAGGAGATACCAGAGAGAAGTACAACCTGCGTTTTCCAGCACCAACATTTTTCGTTTTTCCGAGCCGAATTTCTCCTATCTCACCTGTGTTGGACACATGAGTACCGGCACAAGATGCAGCATCATAATCACCGACCGTGATAATCCGGAATTCAGTGACACTTTTAGGAACCATGTTCAAATACCGAAACTGATACCCCTTTTCTTTAAGATAATCAATAGCTTCTTTTCTTGGCATGAAGGCAAGATGAACGTCCATTTTTTGTTTTAGAATGCTGTTTACTCCATCTTGAACTTCTAATTTCATGGCATCACTGATGGAATCTAGAGGAGAATAATCAGCTCTACTCGTTCCGCAAGTTATTTGGTTTCCTACTGTTTCTAGACCGTGATTAATTTGCAAGTATCTTGATAGAACATGCTGAGCAGTATGGAATCTCATGCATTCATATCGCTGGTCCCAATCAATCTGGCCTGCTACTCTTTCACCGAGTGTGAAAGGAACGGGACCTTCGATGATATGATGGATTGCTCCATCGATTTTCCTTGTGTTAGTAATACAAGCTTTTTCAGAATCAGTTTGTATTGTTCCTTTATCACCTATCTGACCTCCACCTTCAACATAGAACGCGGTACGATCCAAGATAATGGAATTGTCCGTAACAGCAACTACATTGGCCTCGAATTCACGAAGGTAGTTGTTATGCATATACAAGAGGCCGGTCATAATCGATTCACTCTATAAACCATCAATGCGCCGTAGCTTATCCCACTCATCGACTGCGAGCTGTTGCGCCTGTTTTAGATATTCACCCTCTAGGTCAATCTCAGGCGTGTCTGCCGCTGCTTCGATTATGTTTCGTACAGCCTGCTCATTCTCTTCTTCAGCAAGACCAGCTAGAATTGCATCGATTATATCATCAACAACCCCAAAACGTCTCAAATATCGAGCCAGTGGAGTCTGAGATGTTGGAATGTACCCTGAGTCAGTGGATGGTGTTATCCCAATTGCTACCATTTTCACTGTGAATAATTCAGTTATGATGTCCTCCCGTGTTCGGGTTTCAGTCACATTGAATTTCTTATCTTTGTCAATTAGTTTTCGCATCTTCTCTATTCGCTTGATTATAGGCTTCTGCTTTGGTTTTCGCAATGGCATTTTTTCCACAACCTCAAAACAGGAAGAGAATGAGGATGCAGTGGGGGGTCTACAGATTCATTCTTCCCCAGTGCAAACCATCCATCATATCACTTTGACTGGAGAACTTTAAGGTTTCTCCTGAAACACATAGGTCTATTTCTGAGCAAAATACTCTGCGATTCTTAGGTAGATATCAACAGATTCGATCATTTGGTCGATCCGAATGAATTCATTTGGTTGATGAGCTTGTTCAATAGATCCAGGTCCACATATTACATTAAGGATACCTATTCTAGGTTGCAGTACTGAACAATCCGTTCCATATGTCGCAGCTGTTGGTATGGATCTCTTACCTGTGACTGCCTCTACTGATTCAAGTGACACCTTGACAATCTCAGAATCGCCAGGTGTTCTCACAGCAGGTTTCCCGTGAACATACTCGATTTCCACTCGGTCAGATAAACCCACAGATTGAAGCCTTAAACGCATTTCAGATAGTAGCCCTTCAATGGTCTGACCTTTTACCGTTCTCATATCAAGTTGGGCTTCACAATATGCGGGAACCACATTGATTTTGATACCTCCATTAATCACTCCGACATTCAGCGTCATCTCACCTAGAAGATCATCGGTTTCGTAAGAATAGTCACCCGCGGAAAGAACCTCGATTGCTTTGGTGCATAACTTGATAGCATTGATACCCTCTTGCGGTCGCGATCCGTGCGCGGACTCACCATGGGCAATAAGCTTTGACCATAACATTCCTTTCTCACCAACGAGTACTTCTAGGCTAGTTGGCTCAGCACAGACCCCATAAGGCACCCCAGAGAGCAGACCGCTATCTGCAACAACTTCAGCTCCAGAACAGCCGCTTTCTTCATCGGAAGTGAATAACAGAAGAAGAGGCGTCGAATGTTCGCGTTCGCTATACTGAATCACTGCCTCTGTAAGAGATGCGACGGGACCTTTCATATCACAGGATCCTCGACCATGAAGTTTTCCTTCAGCTACCTCACCAGCAAATGGATCATATTTCCATTTCTCAAGGTTTCCTGCTGGCACGGTATCCATATGCCCGTGAAACACCAGAGGCCCATTTTGCCCTTCGTGAGTGTAGAAAACTAGATTAGGGCGCTCAGATGGACCAACCGATACACAGGCAATTCCATGAGATTCCATATGATTGCGAAGAATATCAGCTACTTCCTTTTCCCGCCCTGGTGGACTCTCTGAATTTGTTGACACAAGAGTTCGCGCAAGGCTAAGGAGTCTTTTTTCGTCGGTCACATCTATCACATCGTGGTAGTATCAAAAATGTCGATTCCACACACTGATAAGAGGATTTCTCATAAGATAATTGGCGGTCGATGAAGCGGTTACCCCTGTCGGAGCACTCAGCAATGAAGACCCAAGAGCAGCCTGAGACCTGCCACTTTTTCTTTTATTTCCCTACACATTGGCAGTCTGAGTCAGAACCACGATTACTAGATTCTCCTTCTTTCATATTTCTTCGATTGTCAGAATAGATTCCTCAAGGGCATCAGACTCAATTTGGACGAATGGGTCACGCATCCAACTGATTAGACCCCAGATAGAAGGGGTTAATGAAATCAATGTTAGAATAATGGAATAAACTACGATTCTGCCAATATCAAAGCCAAAAAATCCCAGCACAAGCAGCAACACACCCTCTCGCACACCTATTCCTTGAATTGAAATAGGAAGTGTAGTAAATATTGATGCTAGTGTCACCGCCATAGCAATAATGTACCAATCAGCAGAAATTCCTAGAGCGTGCGCTAGAATCCACGCCTGCAATGAATAGAGATACCACGACCCTCCACCAAGTATTATGCTGCCAGCAAAGTATCTGATTCTAATCAGAACCAGTGCCTCTCGGATATTCACAAAGAATCTACCACGAATACCTGTGATTTTGATACGTCTAATTCGTGCTTTTATTAACCAAGGCCATATTGAGATTCGGATAATCTTGTAGGATATGTATAATGCTACTACGATAAAAAGGATTGAATAAAAAACGGACTGAATTACTGATGAATCAAAATCGAGGAGTATAACTAGAGAAACAGCTGCAACTGAGTAGGGTAGAATTGATGCAGCTATGGCATCAAGGAAAATGCTCAGGATTGACCTATCTGTGGGATTTCCCCTACATTTTAGAAAGGGCACCCGAATAAGATCCCCCAGAGAACCGGGAAGCGTAAAACTTGTCATCTGTGCAATGCAGAAACCATTAGTAGCTTCAACAGGAGTCAGTGCGAGATCTAGATTCCCTGCTATTAGCGCCCAACGGAATCCCTTAAGCATCATAATCGGAATTACGAACATAATGGCAGAGATCAGCAAAAAGAATTCATTCAACGTGAGATTCAAATCAATGTGCTCAAAATCGGTATTGAGAATAATTGCAATGAATATGACTACCCCTATCAGACGGATTATTTGCTTAGCAAGGACTTTCCGCTTCAATTGAGCACATCTCGGGATTTGGGCAATGCGTACAACTGGATGTAATATGATTTGTTATGTGCATATATCTAAGAAAGAGGGTAGGCTGAAACTGCAATTTCCTTATGCCGGGTAATATGAAAGGTGGCCACGTTCCCCGTCAGAATTGTGGGATCCCAAGAAATCATCAGGTATCAGAAGCAGTATGTTCCTTTTCAAGTCTACAGTGTAGAGTTGTCCGGACGAATCTCTAACCGATACCCCCTCTCCTCTGAGGAAACCTTTAACCTGCTTCCTAAGACTACGCGTTGGTAGCGACTTTAGGGAAATTTCACAGGTTTCAGCCATGTCTTTTTTCTCCATCGGATGCGGTGGTGTGCGCGGCAACCTGAATGGGATGCTAGACTAAGTTGAATAGTCGTCTACCGAGTATATATACCAAAAGCAGAAGATATTGGTCCCCAAACCGCCATAGATTACAGTTTCGGACCATTTCGCGAACCGGCTTTTCGCTGTGGTCAGGATATACAAAGAGTGTCAGAAATTACACTTCACTTACCACCTTTGACTTAACAAACGGACAATGAACAATGGGAAGATTTGAATGGAAATCCAAGCAAATAAGAATCGGGAGTGTTCACAAGTGATTGAGAGAAGCACATTCTTCTTTATACTTTCACTTGGGATACTAGTTGTTGCTGTATGTATAGAAGAATTGTTGACCCAAGCGAGAGTAGAAGCATTCATTCTGGTGGCTATTGCTTTGACAATTTGGGCATTGTACTCATCAGTTAAGAAAGACTCGGATGAAGGACCTTCAGTAGCATATGCAAGTGGCATCATTACATTACTAATTGGCTTATTTCTCGGAGGAAGTTGGGGATTTGCACAGGGGATTGCTTTCTTGCCAAATGCTGATGCTTTGCAAGCTTGTGTGATATTGTCAGTACTTGGTGGAATAAGTGCGTTCACTGGAGGTATCCTGGCAAAGAGAGAATGGGAAGGAAAAAGTAAAAATTTCCTAAATGGTAAATGAATATCTCAGATTGTCGGAATGCTTCAGAAGACCATTATTGTATCACTAAAGAAAAAGAGTGGTGGGCGTGTTGCCCACCTTGGTATCCTAATCATGGATTGTAGGCGAATGGATGTCTAGCGGAATCCTTTCGCGCGGAGATTTCTTCAGAACTCTGTCGCCCTTCAATAGCCCTCCTCAATGCATGCCTAACAGCTCTGAAGTTATTAATGTGGACTCGTCGAGCATTAACCGCGTCAGGATGCACGAAGATATTGGCAGATATTGCAATATCGGGAATCAGTTCCTCAGGAATCACTCCGTCTGTAATGGAGCGCCTAATAGCATCTGCAACAGCCTTCTGCGCCACGTCATAGACCATTTTCTTATGATGCTCTTGTGTTATTGTTACAGTGGGAGCAAATACTGTTGTTGGTTCAAGTTCCTTGATGATCTCAGCTGAGTGGTAACCATCTCGCATCTTTCCAGCTTGGTCTAATGCAGCGCCAATAGGACCATCTCGAATTCCCATCACTAGATCAACGTGAGCTACTTCCTGTCCGCTACCACACAAAGACTCTCCATGGAGAAGTGTCAAATCATCGACAGTATC
>CAYMLT010000093.1:0-10382 GCA_964391265.1 uncultured archaeon | reverse complement strand
TTCTTTGTTTCAGATAACATTAGGGATGCGGTTTCAGAGGGTAGAGCTGACTACACTCCCGCACAACTCTCAGACATACCATTTTTTTTCACCTCAAGGAGAATTCCATTGGATGTTGCCCTAATTCAGGTTAGTCCTCCCGATAACTATGGGTATTGTTCCTTAGGAATCTCTGTTGATATTACAAAGGTCGGCGCGGAGTCTGCTGACCTTGTCATTGCTCAGGTGAATGAGAACATGCCCGTAACACATGGCGAGTCATACTTACATGTTAGAGACATCGACTATCTTGTTCCTTTCAATGAGCCTCTCGTGGAGTTCGAAGAGCCTGAAGTAAGTGAGCGTACTGCACTAATTGGGAAATATGCAGCTCGCTTGATTGAGAACGAATCCACCCTCGAGATGGGGATTGGTACCATTGCTAGAGCAATAACTGACAATCTCATCGAAAATGGTCTCTGCGATTTGGGTATTCACACTGAGATGTTTAGCAATAATATAATCGACTTGCTTGATAGTGGTGTTGTCACAAATAGAAAGAAAGGAATCAACGAAGGAAGGGTCACTGCAAGTTTTGCAATGGGGACTAAGAATCTCTACGATTACGTAGATAACAATCCAACTTTCCAATTTAGAGAAACCTCTTACGTGAATGATCCCGTAATAATAAGTCAAAACAGAAAAATGGTTGCCATCAATACAGCTTTGGAAGTGGACCTTACAGGCCAAGTGTGTGCTGATTCAATCGGTCACAAATTCTACAGTGGAATTGGTGGGCAAGTAGACTTCATTCGTGGAGCTTGGCAATCTGAAGGCGGGAAAGCCATCATATGCCTAAAATCTACTGCGTTGGACGGTGCTGTCTCTAAGATTGTTCCTCGACTCAGCGAAGGTGCAGGTGTTGTTACGACAAGAGGAGATGTGGACGTCATTATCACCGAATACGGATTCGCAACCCTTAGAGGTCGTACCATTCGAGAGAGGGTTCTATCGCTGATTGCCATTGCCCATCCAAAATTCAGAAATGATCTTCTTGAAGCAGCGAAAAACATGCGATACGTGTTTGAAGATCAAGTGCCGTTCCTAGCTCGAGGAACTTACTTCCCAATTGAATATGAAGCTGAAAGAGATCTTGAGGGACCCGAAGGACAAATTCGTGTTACAGTACGACTCATTAGGCCAGATGATGCTGATAGAATCAAGCATCTGTTTTACAGTCTGGGTGAAGAGTCCATTTTCTTCAGATTCCTCACACCACTCAAATCCCTACGAAGACAAACACTGCAAGAATTCTATTATGTTGATCAGGATTCAGATATTTCACTTGTAGCTGTGATTCCGGAGAATGGCGACCCAAAATGCGAGAAAATTGTGGCTGCTGGAAGATATCTTCTAAATCCGCGTACAAACCAAGCGGAATTTGCACTGCTTGTCCAAGATGAATATCAGAACCGCGGAATTGGAACCTTCCTTCTTACCCAGATGATGCGGATTGCTAAGAGCAAAGGTGTCAATGCATTTATCGCCTATGTCCATCCAAAGAATGTTCCTATGATTGATTTTATTCATAGAACTGGCAAACTGATTGAAAGTAAGCTAAGCATTGAAGATGACCAATACACATTCATTCTCAGACTTTAGGAATGCATCATTTCTCTACTAACCATTAAATAGATGTCTTCATGTCATTCAATTACAAGATACACAGGTGCCCATAATTGAAGGATAGCAGTATCGACTTCATTGAAACTCAGAAGAAGATACTCCCATTGATGTTCAAGAGTCACAGAATGCTTACTGCATACATCTATGCCAATCTATTCATCATATACGGTATAATGGCGTGGGTTGGGCTCTTTGTACTGTGGATGGGTCTCCCAACTGAGCTAGCTCTCATTGCCTTAGTGATTATCGCAATTCCTGTGTTAATCGCACCTTTTCTTTATCGCTATGTGAAACGAACGTATCCCATCATTCAAGATGCGAAAAAGGTTCTTGAAAGAGCCAGAGAAGATCTGGATAACCGGCGTTCTGCCACTGGGCTGTCAACTTACATTGCCCTTCTTTTCAAGATCCTCCAAACAGAAAAGGATGAATCTGAAGAAGCCAAAATTGAACAAACTCGTAAAGCTCTGAGAAGGAGTCGATTTAATGCCCTTTCAGAGATCATCTTTCAGGGTTTTCTATTCACACTTGTCTCTGCTAATTTCTTGATTCCGGAAATCATATTGATTCTTGAACAATCTGGATTTGGCGGACTTCTTGTCAACCCTATTATAGTAGTAGTAGGAGCTCTATTCATCATCTTCGTCATTCGCTGGGGAGTATTCATTCGATGGCAATTACTCGCTCGCCGATGGCTTAGAATATATCAGGGCTTCTTGGAGTGGGGTGAAGAACTGGAACGAATGATTCTCTCTTCTGGAAGCAATGAAAACGGAGGAACGCCTGCTTGAACACTCCAGTTCCTCGTCGACCTGATTCATGGCCACAGAGCCAACGAAGGACCAAGTACGAAAGATGGGCTGAGATTCTAGAGGCCTGTGTTTGGGAATCTAGAACGCAGAGTTGGCTTATGCGCACTCTTGGAATGAAGACTCAAATCATAAAGGACGACTTGGATTTTCTTCTAAAAGCAGCTCTAGTTGAACAGGTAGATGCCCCTGATGTAGGGGTTTTCGTATATCGTACTACAGAGAAGGGGAAAGATGCGCTGAATAAATTCTACCAGCTCATCACACGATTTTTTATCTAAACGCTCATTCGAACTTGGTGAATAAGAAAAGTCCTGCGAATATCGTAATAAGACCAACCATCACCATTCCGCCTGCAGTGTTGTAAAGGGGTGCGCCTTCCGCCATTATCCTGATTAGAATCTGGCCTATAATGAAGAGAGCGATACCTGTACCCAGAATCGCCTTGGGAATCAAGTATTTGATGGTATCATCCTTCTGCTCTTCTTCTACTGGTTCCTCTGAAACGGCTGACATTTTCACATCAGATCTGTAAAACCTGAGACCATCTGGACTAATCCCTCCATTGACTGTGTCACTCTCTACAAGTTCTGTAATTATTGTGGTAACAATTTCCTCACTGGTGTCAAGATGCTCTGCAATTAAATTGATTGCGCTGAAGTTGTTAGAGATAAGATGCACTATCTCTTCTTTGATTCTTGATTTTTCTTGGAGGGCGATCTCTGAAGTCATCTATTTCACCTAAGAGCTTTCCGCGCTAGTATGAATATGTACTATTGGTTTCGCGCACGAAATCGGAATCGTTGCCAGAAAGGAACAGCTGGAGGCAAGAGAATCTTCCAAAAGAAAATACCTGGTGTACAGAAACAAGAGAACATTACTATCAATGATGCAGATCGTTTTCTACAATAAGACAAAGGAGAGGAGCTGGCTCAAGCTATTTCGATTTTCATATCTCGAACCAGATAATCCTATCCTAGAATATTAATGACATTCAGAACACAATCCAAATGGTGCGGTTCCTGACTGATTAAGATGCCAAAACGCGAAAAGCAGAAGAGATCCAATAACAACAATCACAACTACCAAGTATGTTATCATATCTCTTCTGCCACTATCCATCTACTAATCTCCCTCTGGCACGATTGCAGGTTCTTTGGTACTTCCTCGAAGTTTTTCTTCTCTCGCTTTAATCATCTTATCCGAATCTATGAAACCTTTGTATAGGAGGAATACGCCAATTACCTCTCCAAGATACAATACATTGCCATAATCTGCACCAGATCTGGCTATTGCACCAGCGAGTGCAATAGCCAACCCTCCCAAGGCTATCCACAAATTAAATTTGAATCGTGTCTTCAAGAATGAGAAGAATGCAGCTCCAATAAGTAAAAAGCCACCTGTAACAGATAGAAGTGGAGAGAAATTTCTGACATGCTGTGCCATTGCATTTCCTGCAACAGCAATGCCCGCCACAAACTGACTAGTGTCTACTTCTGCCACCACTGCATAGGCTCCCATCCAAAGAGTCACAATGATGCCAAAAAGAAGATACACATGACCATGAAGCATTTTCCTCTCTTGGTCCGTCTTACCCCTTCCATAAACAAAAGCAACTACTACTAGGATCACATAGGTGCCAATTCCTGCAATAGGGTATTCTGCTGCGCCAAAAATCAGTGCTGAATAATCTGTGATTGAGCTTAGAGTCATCATCCAAGAAAAAATACCTATGATTGCCAAGATTATTCCATCAATAGCTAAAAGCCCCTTTGTGGAAAAAACGTTCTTCTTCAGAATCAGGTACAGTGCACCTGCCCCCATGATTGCCACTTGAGAAGCAGACAATACAAGATATATTCTATATACGAGAACATTCCATCCAAGAAATTCTGATGCTGCTTCAAATGCTGCAGTGACTGCAAACATCACAAGCGAGATGAACCAAATGAATTGATACATTCTCTTCCTTCGAAACCATTGTTTCAGAAGCATATACGTGAAAAGAATTGAAACTATCGTTGTGATAATCGGAAATATCGACATTACAGTTTGCAAATACTCACTATCCTAATCTTACAACCCATCACTAGGGTTTAATAAGCAGGAGTCATGGTTCTGTTGCGACACGGTGCAACAAGCATGAGTTCTGGTCAAAGAAATCAATTTCCAAAGACCGATGGTGATTACTCTGAAGATGGAATTGAAGCTGAATTAACTCGCGTATTAGGGCTCACTTCGAATGAATCTCGCATATATCTGGTGATGCTAAAAGGTGGTAAATTCACAGCCAATCAATTGAGCAGAATTACTGGGATTCACCGTACACGAATTTACGATAATCTGAGGGGCCTGGAGAATAAGAGATTCATCGCCTGTTTTGGTAGTGAGCCTCGACTTTACAAATTGGTTCCTATTCGGGACACAGTAGATTTCACAATGGAGTCGCTAAAATCCGAATATAATCGCAAGAAAGAGGAAATCCAAGCAATATGCCCCCTCCTAGAACACTATGAACAAAGAAACGATATCCACCTGGACCCGACCTACATTGTATCATTAGAGCACATATTGGACGAGATATCTCACCATCTGGACAAAGCCAAAAACCGTGTTTGGGTATGCAAACGTACTGCAGGAGGATTGATTGACTGGTATATGCTTAAGGAGAAGCTTGATCGTCTCCAAGAAGAAGGGGCTGACATTCGCTTCCTTTCTAATCGTCCTACCCATATCGGATATCCATCACGATTACTTGACTCGATAGGTCTCTCTTATGCCATCATTGACTCTACAGTCATTAGTTTCTTCTTTAGTGAATCATCTGAAGGGGCTGGAAAGGCAATGGTCACAAGCAATGGTGGATTTGTCGAATTCCTATCAAGCTCTTTTCTGTTGTGGTGGAAAGATGCAATCTAACTCCCTACTCCTATGGACTATTTTCCCACAGTTCATTATATACTAACTTTCCATTGCTTTTCATGTGGTATTCGATGACAAATAATAACATAAGTATCGAAACAGATTCACTGACAAAGAACTTCGGCTCTCTTAGTGCCGTTAGAAACCTAAACCTCCGGGTTTCCACAGGGGAGTGTTTCTCCTTGTTGGGCCCAAATGGTTCGGGTAAAACGACAACTGTGAGAATGCTTTCAGGCCTTCTTAGTCCCACAACAGGCACTGCCAAAGTGTGTGGATTCGATGTTCATGAAGACAGAAATAAAATCAAATCTGTAACTGGATTGCTCCCAGAAGCGCCAGGATTGTACTCTAAGCTTTCAGCAGTGGAGTTTCTAGAGTTCATTGGTGCTCTCAATGGAATGAATGGCGAAAAGGTTCATAGAAGAATTGATAGCCTTCTCTCAATTCTTGGATTAGAGAGTCGACAAGATGATCTCCTAGAATCTTATTCTTCTGGAATGAAACAGAAGGTGCTCATCGCATCAGCTGTTCTCCATGAGCCCAGACTTGTCTTTCTTGACGAACCTACGTCTAGACTCGATCCTGCAGCTAGTGCCTTAGTGAAGGATATGATAATGGCCCTCTCTCAAGAAACCAACACAACTTTCTTCCTGTGCACTCACATGACATCTCTTGCAGAAGATATCAGCGACAAGGTTGGTATCCTGACCGAAGGAACTCTCGTGACAATGGGTCCTCCTGAAGAGATTATCACATCCACTGGTGCTTCAAATCTTGAAGGTGCTTACCTCAGAATTGTAGAGGGAAAGGTTGATCGCGATTCACTTCTAGCTTGGAGGTAATACAAATGACACGAAATTGGTTCTATATTGCTAGAGCCGAATTCCAGGTTCAGACAACATCCGTTCGTAATAATCGAGTCAAAGTGACACTAGGATCGCTACTTGTAGGAATCATTTGGGCATTGCTCATCTCTCCGGTTGTGATGAACTATGTAATCACTGAGATGCTTGGAATCCCAACTCAACTCATAGTGGTTTTAATGCCCGGTTTAATGCGCGCATTGATGATGTTCATCTGGTTTCTACTGTTTATAGTTCCACTCTCGAATTCGCTCAAGGAAGTGAAAATTGGCCAATGGGAAATCCTCCTGAGTAACAATGTCACATCTCGCGACATATTTACCGGGTCATTTTTGGGAAAGCTACCGATTAACGGGTTACTTGTGCTCTATTTGGCACCTCTGATTGTTAGCCCCTTCGCATTGGCCCTAAACATCGCATTACTCGGCCAGGCTCTTATCTATGGCTGCTTAGCAATAACTGCAATCAGCACAATCTGGTTGGCTGATTTTGTCACAACAGTTATCCAATCAAAGCTTGGTGAATCAAGCCGTGGAAAAGACCTTGCAAATGCACTTGCAATGTTGCTCTCGCTGGTTGCAATTATTCCTTTTGTAGGGCTTCAGGTATTTGGTAGTCAAATGGTCGAGGTTTTCGGATGGAATATTTTTCTCCTCCTACCCTTTACTTGGAGCGCTGATATCATCACACGTATTGCATTTCTGTTCAATGGGATTGAGCTTAGTGTGACATCACTAGCATCTGTAGAAGCTGCTTTGGGGCTTGATCTAGTATTGAACACCTTATTTCTTGTTGGGTTTACGTTGGTGATTGTTGGACTTGCTCTGGTAACCACGGAGCGTTTGTTCACAGCTAATCTTGGGTCAAGAACTGAGAGAGTCACAACAACGCGTGGAGAGAAACTCATCTACAGGGTTCTGCGTTTAGCGATTCCAGGAAACTTTGGTGTGGTCGTCATTACTGCATTGAAGGATTTTGTACGAAAAGCACAGAATCTTTCACGCGTCGGAATGATGCTTGGAATGGCCATCGTTTTGCCCCTTCTAGTAGGTTCCATGACCATTCGTAACGGAGGGTCTGTTGAGATGATATCAATCCTCGTTATCATGGCCTTGGCATTTGCGCTAATGAGTCCTCAAGCATTCGGTGGCGCGGGATTTCTTGAATCAAAGGATCAGCTCTGGATTATCCAAGGCGTTCCCAAAGGTACGAGAGTCTTCGTTATGGCAAGACTAGTCCAAGCAATGATATTCATTGTACCAGCAGCTCTGTTCAGTTCAGGCATTCTCTCATTGATGATTGATTTGACTCTAATCGAATTTGGGTTACTATCAATCGTGGGTTTGACTGCCGGAATTGGTGCTGCAATGATTGGGATTGGAGTGACTGCAAGTAATCCTACCTATGAAGATAGCAGCGATTCCACGTTGAAAGCCAATGTTGGAAGAAGCATGGGAATTACCATTGTTTCGTTTATGGCCTACACAATTATCGACATGGTATTGGGTATGGTCTTTGGATTGAATGATGTGGTTGATGCGATTTTTCAGAATCAATATCTCTACATCCTTGCTCAGGTCGGACCAGTCGCAATAATAGGAACAATCGTGTTACTATGGGGAATGCGAAAGCTCTCCAACCTTGAATAGTATAAATACGAATGAGGAGGGTTCAGCCTCTTCTCGGTTTTCTTTGCACCTTTTTCGACCTTAATGAGTGAACTGTAAACCATTTGGTGTGGTTGTAAGAATCGCTTCATTGCCGCCTTCCCATGAGAATAGAACTTGGGAATATAGGACAGACCCCTCTTCGATTGATGGAGAGAAGATCGTACTTCTATCATTTGTGAACTCAATTACGGTACTCTCCCCAGGACTGATGCTTAGTGGTGCAAAGTACTGTAGAACAGTCGTCAGGTTAAACGTTACCAGAGATTGAAATGTTGAGTTGTAGTAGATCGTCACTCTTGGCGCAAATATATCTGTAATTATCGAATCTCCAATGTTAGTAATGTTGATTCTTATTACCAAATAGAATGGAGGACCTTCAGGTGGGATTGTTGGCATAAAATCCTGCCAATATTCAGCCTCTGCCCAGATCAAGAGACCTCCAGATGATACGATTTGAATTTCATCATCCGGAAGTGTATTAGGAGGCGGTACCTGCCGTAGACTTGGTTCGTTAAGGAGAACCGCGATAATTCCGACTCCTACGATAGAAACTACTAAGATACCTGATACTATTATCTTCTTGTCGACCATAATACTCTCTATAGCATATGCTCCACAATATGATATAATACCAGAGTTTGAAACAGTCTGTACATCAAGTAGAACAGATTTTGACTCGTCCTGATGCATAATTGCTTGGAAAAAAAAATGGGTAGGGGAGTCCATTTACTCCCCTGAGTTTGTTGGCATATGAAACTATAGTTTGAAACCAGAGGAGGTATTTCCATCGAATTCCTGAGGAGTATCCCCGCCGCCATGTGGATACGCTGCAAGAGCGTAGTCAAAGCAAGACTCCATCAGTGTATTTGGATTGCTACCATAGTGGTTCACTAAACCATATTCTAGGAAGTAGTATGTCCATGCACCGTTGTTATGTGCTGCGTCATCATATCCATAGCCATCGTCAGTACAGGTTGTAGTCATATAGACATGGGAATTGATTGATAGTGCAGCTATCTCTGGTATCAATCCACCACTGTAACAATGATCTATGAAGATGAAAATATCGCCAGCAACGGCATTGCTGAAGATTGAGGCTAGCTCTGTATCCCAGAGATTACCATCTTCTCCATTATCTCCACTTGAACAATCCCACATACAAAGGTACGAAGAGCCCGAACCATCGCCCGAACCGTGTCCAGAGGTGATGAAAGCTATCTTGTCATCTTCATCAGCACCGGATATCATCCAGTTTAGAGATGCTTTTACATTGTACTCGTTGGCATCTGCATAGTAGCTTGGGTAGTTCGATGTATGTCCATCTCCAAGCACTCGAATGTGGTCATAGTCCATCACATTATGGAGGTAGTTATACCAATCAGTAGCATCCTCATCACAATACGATAAGTCGCTGATTGCTTGGTAGTCGCTTATACCAACTATTACCGCCCAAGTTGTGACAATACCGTCTCCACCGCCTCCGCCTGAGTTATCCACTGTTACAGAAATCTGGTCATAGCCAGTGTTTCCACTTGGGTCAGTAGCCTCACAGCGAATTGTGTGGGTTGAACCATCAGAATAACCAGTGGTATCCCAGTTGTAGGATGATGAGGTAGATACCTGACTACCATCGATTAGGATTCTGCGCGAACTAATTCCATTGGTGTCAGTTGCACTGAAGCTGATTGATACTGTGTTGCTCACGGTTGCACCATTGGCTGGACTGTTGATATTCACTGATGGTGCAGTTGTATCGGGTCCACTGTAAGTCAAAGTGACAGTAAGACCATAAGATCCAGTGCCGCTGTAAGAGCGTACCATGATGTACCAGGTGCCTGCTCCAGGATTGGTTTTAGTTACTTCTTCGCCACCACCAGTATATCCTCTCCAGTCGTAAGTACTTGTGGTTGGTTCCGCACCCAATCGGCCGTAGAGGTCAAAATCTGCTGACCCACATGTCAGTACCGAGTACATACTTAGAGCATTAGACCCTACCTCAATAGTCCACATTTCTGTGTCATGTAATGCGGCAAGTGAACTTGTCGAGGTAACTCCGTCTTGTAGCACATTGTCGCCACCACCCGAGTTGTCTACAGACACAGTAATCTGGTCATAGCCAGTGTTGCCACTTGGGTCAGTTGCCTCACATCGAATTGTGTGGGTCCCATCAGCATATCCATTGGTGTTCCAGCTGTAGGATGATGAGGTAGATACTTGAACGCCATCAACTAGAATCCTACGTGAACTGATTCCATTGGAATCGGTCGCACTGAAGCTGATTGATACCGTATCACTCACGGTTGCGCCAGCAGTAGGACTACTAATGCTCACTGATGGAGCAGTTGTATCACCGCCACCATATGTCAAAGTGACAGTAAGGCCATAAGATCCAGTACCACTGTAGGAGCGTACCATGATGTACCAGGTGCCTGCTCCAGGGTTGTTAGTAGTTA
>CAYMLT010000092.1:0-10417 GCA_964391265.1 uncultured archaeon | reverse complement strand
TCTCAGATCTGTGACTTAGAAGATTTTTCCACGGAAGTCCTTCCTAAGCAGGATTTCTTTATCGTTCTCATTGAAATCCGAATCGAGGTATAACTTGACTACATCTTTCCTTGACTCTGGAACCAATGCATCCAAACATCTGAGGCTCTTTTCTTCTGCTATCTCTATTGCCTTCTGAATCATTCTAAATCCTAGATCTGATGATTCAAGGGCATCTTCAATTTCAAAATGCTGAACAAACCCTGTTTTTCCGAGGGATGGGTCCAAGCCAATATCAAGACGAAGCGCTGCGACAACAAGTTCGGAAGTTACTGCAACAATGAACATTGTTTCTCTTGCCATCCCACTTGAAGATGAAGTCCGCCGAATGGAGAGATTATGAAAATCCAAACCTTCTCGCGAATAGAACTCTTTCATTAGTTGTCTATCTCTAGCAGTAGCAAGTCGAACTTCAATGGGCATGTCTTTCTCTCCATTTAGCTGCCCTCTGGACTACGAGAGTGATAGAAACCTTTTGGTATGGGTGTTAGTGTATGATGCAAAGAGAATATTACCTTTCAAGGCATACTTAGACATGAAGAAAGAATGACATCGGGAGTGTTTTCAGAACTGGATGATGAGTCCGAGGGGTTCCTCTTCTTCCTGCTGCTAGCCATATCATTTATTCTGATAGTGGCTGGCATTGCATTCGTTTATTTCATAGATATCCTAAATTAGCTCATCACTCGATACAAATCTTGCATGCATTTAGCAAACTCACTCTCAGGATGTCTTAGCGTTACGATGTACCTGCTACCAGCCTCGATGAGAAGCGGGAGCAGAGGAATGATTGTTGAAACTCTCGCCTTGAATTTATTCTCAACTTCTTTGATTATGGCCTTATCCTCGTAGATTGAGGGCTTTTTATTGATCACAATGCGGATTTCAGGAACTTGTAATTTCCTGGCAACACTTAGAGTTGCAGCGGTTCCGAGCAAATCTTGTTCATCTATTCTAGCAACTACAAAGAGATAGTCCGCGGTTGCCATAGAGAGCAAAGTTTCTCTATCTAATCCAGGATGTGTATCTATTATCAGATAATCTAGGTCCTTCTGTTTGATAACGTCGGTGAATCCATTTCGAAGGTCACTAACTTCATACCCCTCTCTCAAAATTCGAGTGATATCTGTCGCAGTCATTGAACTTGGAATGAGGAATAGCTTTCCATTTTTGATTCCATGTGACTCGGACATATCGATACAGGTTTGTCCGATTTCACATTCGCCGCGGAGATAATCATTCAATGTGTACTTCATTTTCTTGCGACCCATACCGAATATTACATGAATTCCAGGAGATGCCATGTCTGTATCCATCACTGCAACTCTCTTGCCTGCAAGTGCAGCAGTTGCAGATAGATTTGCGGCGATATTTGACTTTCCAGTCCCTCCACGAAATGAATGAATGCTAATTATTCGGCCTGTCATATTCTAATCTCCGTTCTTGTTGCCATGTTACATTATTGCCAAGAGCACGAAGAACCTCTACGACTCTTGATGATGGTATCTCTGTTTTTTCGGATATTTCTCGCAAGGAAAAACTACCTGTGCAGTATTTCCAGACATTGTTGACGATATCGTAGTCCCTTTTTGGTATTCCTATTACTTCTAAATAGGCTGCAAATCTATCGTCCTTCTCTCCCATTACTGGAAATAGCTCTGATATATGCACTAGTCCTTTGGTGATTAATCCCGCAATAGCTTCAGTAACAGCCTCTCTTGTTAAATTCGTTTCTTCTTGAATTTCGGATATTGTTCTCTTCCCGTTAATCTTGCGAAGTATTTGCACGACATTATTCTGTGTTGTAGATGACATTTCAGAGAATATTTCCTTTGCATCATTAAGCGTTTTAGTTACAGGACCAGTGGGAATGATGATATCATGTTCATAGAATCCCGTGTACTCGTCCTTCTCTTTCGGGTGAATCTTTTTCATGTCATCGAAGCTTGTTTTTGAAACCAGAGTTAGGAAAGGCTTGACTAACTCATTATAGTAGGCGTTCTCCTTGCCTGCTTTGACTACAAATGCAGCGATACATTTTCCATTCACTGGGTGAATGTAGAATGATGTAACTGGTTCCAAAGATGTATGTACTACCATCCTTGGTTCTACGATTTCGTTTTCAATATCAGTATTCTTCATTTGGTCTAACAATGCTTCCATTTCGTAAGCACGAAAGTTTGAAACAACTATGTGACCATCGTTGGTAACCACTGCGCCTCTCAAAACATCCTTCCTTGATTCGATTTCTGCAAGCGTGACTTTCAGCGGCCTCAGTTTATCTAAAGGCAATAGACCCGTCTTGTATCTCCGTGCCAAACCGGGTATCCCGTCGAATTTCTGAAGTGTTAATTCAACATTATCAGTAAATTGAAAGAACTCCTTTGGTGATAGTATTTCTTTACGAAGAATGTTGTAGTATTTGGAAACAAAACCATCTGCAAGATTTTGCAGAATCGCCCTGTATATCTCCGCACTATCATCATTGGATATTAATGCGATAAAGTAAAGATCTCCCTTTCTTTCCCATACAAACTTGCTCTCTTCAAATGCTATCACTTTGATTTGTTGATCACTTACTTGCTCTACAAAGCCTCCCATGGCAGATAGGAAACCCGCCACGAGATCATCAAGTCTCTTCTCTCCGCTAACGCTGTAGTGAAAGAGCGGAATCCCCGATTCCCTGAGAATGATGATTTCTTTTACCAAATCAATTTCCTCAACAGGTGCGAATGGGTCGTCTAGAATGTATAACCACTTATACCTTCGTTCGTTGATGCAATGAATCTATAGACCAGTGACTTTTACCAATTTCCATTCAACTTGGTCGCCAAGTTTCATTAATAGCTCGTAGAGCCTCTCTGTGATTACACCCAATCGCTCACTTATTTCAGGCACCGAACGCAATCCATTGCATAGAGGTAGTGCTCTTCGTAGTAATTGGTAATCCTTGTTTGGTAAACCGATTAGGTCGAGAAATGCATCAAAGCGCGCATCGTTCTCTTGCATTTTGGGACACATATGACAGATACTTACTACACCCCAAATAACGAGATATTCTACAACTTCGTAGGCCTCATCCATTTCGATTCCTAGTTCTTCGCTTATTGACATAATTGGCTTTGCGCCATCAATGGTTTCAAGGACTCTTGTGCCCGACCCGCCAAAGTCTCGATGAAAGTCATCTAGAAGGCTCTCTGAACCAGCAGCAACATCCATCGCTTTCCCCTTTATGCTTGGTACGACATATGCACTAAGACTTGATGTAATTCCCAAAATTCCCTCGTAGAATGCAATCGCTCGTTGGACATCTTCTGCGAACCCGAGATAGGCCTCTTCTATTTGTATATCTTTGAGAATATCTTTCCGGTATTGGACCTGAAACTTTCGGCTAAGGTCTCTCAACACAGTTCTCAAAACTTTCTTTGGTGAAGTGGTATCCACTAAGAAAATAAAGAGAATCCCTTTCTCTCCCGTTTCATACATGATCTCTGATCCTTCAAATGAAAGACTTTGAACGGAACGTTCTCCAAATTCACTCGCGAAACTTGTTATTGCTGTCAGAAAGCCTGAAAGGAGTTCGTCTAGTTTGCGTGTCCCCTCAACAGAATGGTGGAATATAGGTACTCCTCCAGCGGTAAGCACCATGAACTCTTGAACTCGCAAACGTCCTTTCAAGCAGTCTAGCTCCTTGTACTGACGCTCGGCTGAATGAATTTAAAGTATATTGCGTTTAGCTCCGATTTTTGCTTCGCGAGAAATCAGCGAAATGTCCATATGGGTCATTTTCTGAATTTCACATGCGCGCGGGTGAGATTATTGCTTGAATACAG
Organism: uncultured archaeon; assembly: GCA_964391265.1. Lineage (GTDB taxonomy): Archaea > Asgardarchaeota > Thorarchaeia > Thorarchaeales > Thorarchaeaceae > MP5-2226. The sequence goes on along the minus strand of CAYMLT010000092.1, from coordinate 6,545 downwards.
AGATTTTCCAATCAAGACTTCCTTGTTCTTTATCTTACTATCTGCTGTGATGGCGTATTTTATCTATATCATCAAAGAGCTTGCTTTTGGAATGCTTCTTCTATCACTTGGTATTGATTATGTTTACTGGCTTGGATTAGGTGCTGCCTGTGGAGCTATGGCTCTTCTTTTTGTTGCCTTTACAATGGATAGGGTGAAGTATCCTGAAGTTTTGTTGTTGTTGGCTGGTCTAACTCCTGCAATTATCAGTATTATTGGGAATATCATGGGATCTCCAAATGGATTCTTTCCCGGACTGGTTGAAGCTTGGGTTATCTCTGTATTTGTTTGTTTGGCCTTCTTCATTACTGCCTGGGTGCTATTCCTAAACAAAACAGTGGTTGTCCGATTTCGAGGTCGCATTTCTGGAATCTTCATTTTTGCAACTTTGGTAATTGTCTACGTATTCACAATTTTTGAGATGGGGATGTTTGGCACTCCTAATTTTGGATTACCAATGCTTGAGATTGGAGTGATATTTGTTGTTGGAATTTGTGCTGCGTTCCAGCCTTGGAAATGGACGAAAGTACCTCTTGCAGTCCATGGTAATTATATGGACTACTTTGTTCCAACTGTAATGCTTTTGGCAAGTCACATTCTATGGTTCTTCGCTACGGTGGTAAATATCAAAGTTACTTGGGGTCTCACTCACCCGAACTATGTTTCATGGAGTCAATCAGCAGGAATGTCTCTGATCGAACCAGTCTTGCTAGGTGTCGGTGCTTTGGTTGCAGGATTTCTGGCAGACCGTAAAGGTCGAAAAACGACGTTTAATGCGAGTATATTGTTAATGGGTCTCCTAGGTATTTTCGCATCAGGATTTTATAGTACCATTCATCTATGGGCTGTACTTCTTGTTATTGTTGAACGACTAGTTGAAGGTTTCATCATTGGAATCATATGCCTATTAATTTGGACTGAAATAGGATCTGCAAAAGCAAAGGCTCGCAGGATAGCTTTGGTGTGGTTCTTTTTCCTAGGTTACGCTCTTTTATTATTTGGAGTTGATCATGGGATTTTTGGTCTTGGTATTCCTCCGGGCATAGGAGAACTTGGAGGACAATTCTCTATTGTTATTGCTCTTATTGCATCAACTATGGCATCCAATCCTCAACACATTCTTGGTCGAGAAGTTGAGATGGAAGACCTTTCTCTTGATTTTGACGACAAGGAAGTGAAAGCAACAGTAGATGCATTTGTTGGCGAAGATGACTTCGATTCGATTAAAAGCCAACTAGATATCTTGGATGGGTCAGAAGATCTTAGTGATTCTGACTTCAGTGAAATTGTAGGGGATGATTTCCAGCAAATGCTCCCCTTACGAAGGGTGCCTGGAATTGGACCTGTGCTTGAAGAAAAGCTGCGGAAGGCAGGTTATACATCTGCTGCGCAACTGGCAGGTGAAACCGCTTCACGACTATCATCGAAAATTGATGGCTTAGGTATTGACAGAGCCGAGAAGATTCTCAATGATGCAAGAGCGATTGCCAAAAAAACAAAGAAGAAGGGGAAGTGACTTCCCCTTACTTTGGTTTATCTAGAAGTTTGGTTTTGGACAATAGTTTTCCATCAGAGCCATGAGGTGTTCTATACACTGAATCCTGCCCTTTCTCAAGTTCTCTTGCTTGGTCTGCAAGATGTGCTGCCGCTCTAAGAAGCTCATGTCCCGCTGCAACAAGAGGAATGTATTTTTCTGGTTCTTTCGTCTTGAAACAACCTTCGGTGGTAACGTCCGCGACTTTCTCGGCAATCACAGCTGCAGCGTATGCTTTTGCTCTTGCATATGGGTTAGTGAACCCTGCAGCTTTTACTGCCTTACCAGCATCAATTGTTTTCAATGGAAATTCAGGTTTCTTTCCATCTTTTGCAGCTGCGATTGCGTCCTCAACGACTTCAGTTATGAGTCTCATATACCCTGTAACCGCAAGTACCTTTAGCATATCTGAGTTGAAAAGGACCATTTCTGTGGGGTCAAGAAACTCCTTTCTGGCACCAATCATTGAATCTGCAGTCAGTACCAAGAAACCCTGACCATCAGGTGCAGTAGCGACTTTCTTTCCTTCTTCATTCTTCTTGTAGAACGCTTTTGCCGAAGGAGCATCAGATAGAGTCAAGGTTGGGATTGTTGCTCCAAGTAGTGCCTCCCTCGCCTTCGTTGGTCCCGGAAGTGCTGCATTGGGACTAATAACCACCGCGAACGCAGGTTTGTATTCTATTAGATATTTGACCGCATCACCAGCTGATGCCTCATCCATCTTTGCGCCGCTCGTAAATGATCGTACCTCGATATCATTACGTTCGGCTCTCTCGTCCAGCACATACTCCATGAGTGATGCTGCACCAATGCATCCTAACTTGAGGATGGCAACTCGGATTACTTCCTCTCCAGTCATTTTAACCAATGGCAGGGATAAACATCGGTCTTGAAAACCATTTTGGTTAGGAGTTCTTCCCATCCTTGGACTTGTATGAAACGTACGCCAAACCTGTACCTGCCAGTAAATCTGCTCCCTTCAGTTGTTTCTCACATGTGGCACAGGTCAAGACTATCTTGGGATCCTCAGAAGCCGTGCCACAATCATTGCACAAAGGTTCGACCTCAAGAACAGAGAGATCTGCAACTTTTACAGCTTGCTGACATTTGAGACACTGTATCTCAGTGATGTCATCAACTAATACGGTTTGAAATCGACCTGAGCATAATGGGCAAAATACTGTGTACACTTTGTATAGTTCTTCAGAACCACATGAAGGGCATTGTAGAGTGACTCTGACTTCTGAGCTTCCGCATTGTCTGCACTCGATTCTTCGTCCATATGTTTTTGGAATTATGACACCTGCATCCTCTAAATCTTTCAGAGTTCTAACAACCTCCGCGTTATCAGCTCCAAAATACTGCTTCGCTTCAGGATACTTGTCGATGGTAGATAGAACATGTTGTGGTTTAATTGTACTAAGTCGACCCTCAAACATGTCTTGGATAAGCTTCTTTACTCCTGGATTAGTTAGAAGTTTGTCACCTGTCGTTTCTTTGATGATTTCTTCAAGGCCATTAAACGCCTTCTTGATTTCATCATCCCATGAATTAGAAGAGAAATCTATTGTGGGTACGATTCGGAGGAGATTTCTTTCAACGACAGAAGGATCGTCATCCTCTTCTAGAAGAACTGCGATACAATTTGGCGCTTCCATAAACGATACAACAAGACCCGCTGGAATTTTTGTATAGCCTACTTTTGATTCCATATTGACTCCATGGCCCATGAATATGGTGAGTGCCTCTTCACCAGACAGGCTTTCCTCTTCTGGCCAAGTCCTTCCTACAAAAGGTCCTAGATTGTCATCCCACCAAATAGCATACATTGCTTTCGGCATTAGAGTCTCTCCACGGTCGCATTTACTTATTGCTGCTATCTGCTATTCTGAATGCCTTAATAGGATTCGTTCGACAGACTCATTTTTTATGATTTGTATAGACCGGCAAGATAGTGTTTGGCAAGGAACTCACCTATCCTAGTACAATTGTTTCATATACCAATGAGTTAAAGGACATTATCTTTGGATAGGCTTCTGGTATAACCGAAGACTATAAAACCCAACCCTAGAGTTCGACCGAACACACTCGAAATGAGGCTGAATAGGAAGTCCAAGATATGTTCTCAAAGCGAACGAGTTCAATAACATTTGCAGCGATTCTTACATGGCTTGTTGTTTCTCCATTTGCTGCAGGCCTCCTAAGTACTACACCAATACATGCTGAATCAGGTAATTTTATCACAGCGGAAATCACGTTGGATTCTCCTCCTGACCTAAGTTTTGAGAATGGTTCGATGGGACAGCAGGTTGTCTGGAATGCTACATCACCTAATCCAAGAAATTACACAATTCTATTAGATGGTGAAGTTCACCGGTCAGGTGGATGGGCTGGAGATGTTATCACGCTGAACCTGAATCATATATACGTGGATAATCTAACGCACACGCTCCCCGTTACCTTCACCTATGAATGTATAATCTTCAATTATGACAATGAATCCTTGAGTGATACCGTCGAAGTTGAGGTAATTGCTGACGTATTGGCTCCAATTATCGTGGCGTCCGATGATTTAACATACGAGGTCGGTAGTTTTGGACATAAACTTGATTGGAACATTACTGAAACCAACCCTCAATTCTACAATCTAACTCGAACTTCAAATGAAACCTCAAGTAATAACACAATTCTAGAGAGTGGAGCCTGGAATGGTGACAACATTTCGATTAGCGTAGATGGACTTAATGCTAGTCGCTGGTACACCTACACTTTATTTGTCAACGACACACTTGGATACAACAGCACACATTCAATCAATGTGACTGTCTACGCTGATTTGTCAGATCCAGTGATTTCTTCTCCAGATGACATAACATATGAATTCGGAGCGACTGGGAATAAGATCATCTGGCACACGTATGATAGCAATCCGGTGAATTACTCGTTAGAGGTCCTTGTACATTATAATGATACTACCTATGGTAACGCATCAAATATTGTCGGAACGCCAGCGAACATAACTGATGAACCTTGGTCATTTACCGAGCCTAAAGGTTTGAATCTCACCTTTGTTGTTGATAGGATGTACTTGGGCAACTATACATTTACTCTTACTCTGGTAGATGGTTATAACCATAATTCAACAGATTCTGTAAACGTTTCAATCTACAAGGATTTACGGGCGCCAGTTGTTACAGCGCTTGAGGAGTTTGAATACGAAGAGGGATATTCTGGCTATTCACTGAATTGGAGCGCGGATGAAAGCAATCCAAAGAGCTATAATCTAACTCGAGATAGTGAAGTGTTGATGGCTGGAAGTTGGAATGGCGAGAACCTAACAATTTCCATTGATAGACTTGCAGTGGGTGAATATACTTTCAACATGACGCTGGTGGATTATTTCAACCAAAGCTCAATTGTGATCACAGCTGTCACTGTTTCACCAGATGCCCATTTGCCAATAATCCAAAATGTTGTAGTCATTTCATCTTATACAACAGCTTCAACAAACAATATCACTGTTCAAGCTTATACATGGGATTTGAATAACTTAAGTAGCATAAGCGTTGAGTGGTATGTCGGTGACTCATCGACAACTAAGAAAATGGATATGACTCTCGAGAATAATAACTTCTACACTGCCGCTCTTGGTGCGTTTAACCATGGCGAAGTTGTATACTATCGTGTGACTGCTGTGGATAATTCATCTGTCAATAATTCAGACACAACGGAATGGTTCAGCTTCACGGTGAATGCTCAATCATCCACTCCGCTCACGCCATTAGTATGGGGCGCAGTTTTGGCATTGGGAATTCTTGCGTCTATGGCACTGCTATGGATATACTTCCGCACCAAGACCCGATAGGACGGATTTCGAATTGTCTTGGTCTGAGCAGGGACACACCCTGCTCTCAAATTAGTATTGCACCTGTCTACATTGGAATCCTATAACGACATCGTTTCTTAGTCTAATGAGCAGGATCCATTTTGTAATACCGCGTTGCCTTATTTCTAGCGACATTCTCAATTATTCCAATTGACTTTTCATCAAGTGGCTCAGCTTCAATGAGTCCTTCTTTAACACACTGGAGGAAGAACTTCTCTCCCTTTTTGGTTCGAACAATCACTGTTGTGAATCCTTCTGGAGAGCCGATATTTCCGCAGGTTATGTCTGCATTCATTGCCGTAAGATCGTGACAATAAGAGCATGATTTTGCAGCTGCTTCATTAAGGTCAGCAACAGGCCATTCCTGATTACCATTAATCGTGGTCACAATGAATTTTCCACCGGCGATTGCCATTTTATTGATGTCCTTGATTTCAATCCCCGCATCCTCTAGGAATGCTTTCAGCCGATTATAGTCAAATGACTCCATACAGAAAAGGCCTATCTTGATGACATCTACATCTTTGCTTTGTGAAAGGAATCCTCCAGGGTGAGTTTCAAGACGCTTGAGCGCGTCGATACTGCATGCCGTTCCTACAACTGCAACTTTTGAATGCCCTTGTCTGAAAGCATCCATCATGCCCGCAATTGGTTGAGTATGAATGTAGATGGTCCCTCCAGAATTGAGCGCATCTTCTTCAGATGATGCAATCACTGTTTTTGGAAGCCATGGTGTCTCACTGTTCATTGCAACGATTCCTGCATCAATCGTTCCGTTTCTAAGACCTGCAGCTACAAGTGCAGAAGCTACTCCTCCATCTTGACGTTTACCCGATTTAGATACTGATTGTGACTTCCATATGGTTAGGTACTCTCCAATCAATTCCTGAGAGAGCATTTTTGTTCTTGGGCACATTGCATAACAGATGCCGCAAGAAACACACTCCCCAGTCAAAGTCGGAACGTATCGACCTTCCGTATGATCTCCAGATAATGCGTCGACTGGGCAATTGGCAACACAGGTTCCACATTCAACGCAAACTTGACTCTTTACAATCTCTCTTTCAAGTTTTTTGAATGCGTAGC
>CAYMLT010000091.1:0-10444 GCA_964391265.1 uncultured archaeon | reverse complement strand
CCTGCCGGTGGTCGAGATCTTCTTCAAGTTCGATGTGATTATTGCTACCGTTGCAATCTGGCTGGCATTCCTATTATTTGCAGGCATTTTTGTTGCAAATTACATCCGAGCATCTCCTAGGGAGATGTATTGAGATGTACAAGAATCCAAAACCAACAGTGGATGTGGCAATTATTGACGGGGATAAGGTTGTCCTTGTAAAACGGGGAAGAGAGCCTCATAAGGGAAAGTGGGTCTTTCCAGGCGGATTTATTGATTATGGAGAAACGGCGGAACACGCAGCAGTTAGGGAAGCACTTGAAGAAACAGGCATGAAAATTGAAATTACAGACATCCTTGGAGTTTATTCAGATCCAGATAGAGACCCTCGAGGCCACAATCAAAGCACCGTATTCATTGCGCGCCCATTGTCAGGAGAACCAAAAGGTGGAGATGATGCGGCAGAAGCTAAATGGCACAGAGTGCAAGAGTTGGGTCCTGGGAATCTAGCCTTTGATCATGACCTCATTATTTCTGATTTACGGAGATGGATGAAAGATAAATCGAAGACCTTCTGGTCTACTAAATCTCGTTAATAGAAGCCTCTATTCAATATCTAAAATCTCAAGCTTGTCAGAAAGTCGAATAATTGGTAAATGCACAGTCATTGGTTCAGATTCAATCGAATCAACGAATGAAACCGACTCTTTCGGACGAGCTGAATAAGCCAAGAAATTGCCCTCGGGTTCAACTTCACGTTCTGTGTATATCCAAAGGGGCAAGCCGTACATCTCGTAGTATCCATGATTTGAAATCAGTGTGCCATAGATGTGCTTTCCATTGTGTTTAAAGTAAAGCATGCTTGCAGGTCGGTCACGCTGAGACCACGATACTAACATACGAGCCAAATCAGTCATTGTTGCAATCTTCAGATTAACAGGTGGACGAATATCTGCTTTGCTCATTTTACACCAATTCCGTTTCAACCAATTTCGACTTATAAGACCATTTATTCAGCAAGAGCATCGAATCCGGATAATCTTTCGCTATCGCCCTTGTGCTGATCGTAACTTATCCGCTATGCTGTTGATGGGCTTTGGATTATCTCCAACCAGAACAACTGGAATGCTCACAGCATCAACGCTTAATCCTGCAGACACAGCGGCCCGCATCCCATCTTTACGTAGAAGGATGAAGGAAAACCCATCTTCTGTTAAAGTCCGAACTATCTCCATACCAGCCGCAGTGAGAACTGCGAGAACACTTCGAAGCAATCGAAGAGGATCCGTTCCTACGCTTTGGATTGATTCAGTTTCACGGGAGTTGACTTCTGAACCAAAGAGGAAATCATGGCATGGAGGGGCATACAACACCTTTCGGATCATAGCCTTGTCAAGAAGGGCTCTTTGAAGGGAGGGAAATTCTCTGATGATAAAATCACTCAAGTCATAATCGAACTCCATATCAAGAATTGCAGGCGGCTTTATCTCACCGGATTCTTCATCAAGGGGTTCTTCGATTTCTGTTCTAGGAGGAGATTTGTCAGTTATTGTGAATTCCTGCATTCGTTCGACAAAGAGGGTTTCAACATATTGTTGCATCCAATCGTCGAGAACCTTCCAATCTTCATTGCTAAGATTCAGGGGAGGTCTAGGAACATCAGGCAAGTCTACTGTTTCCTCCTCATCAGTAGTTGCTTCTTCTTCCTCTTCATCCTCAATTTCGGTCATTGCTTCAATGGTTTCAGGAACTTTGAGCCGAGCTGCTTCAAATAAGCCAGAAAGGCGGTCTGAACCGCCATGCTGAGAATTCCTAGGGCGCACTTGCATAACAAAACCGCGTTTATTCTCAGTGACTTGATCAAAGACGAGTGCGACACCGCGCGGAAGACTGCTGATGAACACTTTATCCCGGAACTGATCAGGCATAACAGCAGGTGCTCGTTGTTGTAATGCTCTGATATCGTTATCATGAGAGAGGGAATGCGAAATAATTAGGTCCGCTTGAGAGATGGCGTCATCTGAAACAGCAGATGGTTGCTGAGTACACATAACAAGACTACATCCAAATCTTCGACCCAATTTCGCATAACCAATTATGGCATCTTTAGCAGGGGTGCTCCCTGCCCTGGGTACAAGTGTATGCGCTTCATCAATGATCAACCAAGTGGGAGGAAGCTCTTCACGGGCACTGGTGCCTTCATCAGTCCATGCCATACGATAGGTTAAGACTTGTCTGCAAAGCATATTCGTCAGAATCGCTAGGACGGGCTCTGCATCAGACCCCAGCGGCGCAACATCAATTATTGTAATCTGGCCGCCCACAGCAAGGTCCTGTGCGCTGGTTCCACCAGTGTAGAATATGCCCATTCGGTCAGCACGCCTCAATCTTTGAATAAGTGCTGTTCGGGTGGAGAGCTGATATAATTCAACAATACGTGGATTTGATTCTATGCAAAGAACCATATCCTTGATACTGAAATCTCGCTTCAGTTTGATTTTTGCGCCTGTATCAAGAATGTAACCTTTTCGAACGCTATCTAGAACTTCGCTAATCAGATTATCCATAGTGGTACTAAGCTGACCGCCCTTTTCCAAAACATATCCCCAATCACTTGAAGTCAATTCTCGTGGACTAATAGCTAGTGGATAAAGACGGGATTTCTTCTTCACTTCATCAGGAAGACCAACGTATGTGCTCCTTGGAACATATACAGCGACAGGGAATCCTCTTGGCTTTAGGTCCCACTTTTCCAGAAGGTCTGATTGCCCATCATTGGAATCGGTCATTTGGCGGAATACGTCCACTGTATCGATGACGACACCTGCAACCTCAATCTCTTGTCGTTCCATTGCCAAGGCAAGTTCTTCTGCGATTACACCCAGAGTATAGCTCTTTCCCGAGCCTCTCTTTCCTGCTACGAAAAGAACATGCGGACTCATCAGGTCAAGCTTCACGGGCATTCCGAATTGGGATAGCAATAAGTCGTCAGATGTTTCGCAGATTGCACCAATTAGACCCAGCCCAGCATCGGGGTACTTCTTGTGAAAGGATGATGAACGACCCAGAATCACACCAACCTCATTGTCAATGTGAAAATCAGGAATTTCTCCCACGCGGGGATGATATTGCAAAGCACTCTTCGGAATTAATCGGAGAGCCTCAGCCTGAGGAATTGGTTCATCTTTCTCATCTTCTTCAGACAAAAAATCTTCAATGGGGGATTCATCATGTTCGTCCAAGGGGTTCCCTCTACTAATCGAAAGACCGCTGAAAACGAATAAAGCTTTGTAGAGTCGCGCCTTTCGATTTTCACACACTTAGCAAGACTCAAAACGGTGTTGAACCGGTTTTCTGAATATGCCAGAACATATCCAAGATGGTAGTTTCGTCTTCATCTTCCTAGATGCAAAAAGAACATGGATACGCAGAGTCAAACAGGGAGAGAAGTTTCACTCGAACAAAGGCATCATAAGCTATGATGACTTAATTGGTAAGCCGTTTGGAATCAAGGTTGAAAGTCATTCTGGCAAAGTTTTCCAAATCCACAAACCTAGCCAAAATGACATTCAAATTACTCTAGGTAGAAACACACAAATTATCTACCCAAAGGATGCAGCGACTATCATCAATGAAGCAGGCATCTGCGCTGGCTCTAATGTTGTTGAATCAGGAACAGGATCTGGCTCTCTTACATGGATTCTTTCGCAAGCAGTTGGTACAACTGGACATGTCTATACCTATGAGATTCGAGAGGATATGTATGAGGGGGCAAAAAAGAATCTCGAAAGATATGCGGACATGAATCGGATAACCATGTATCAACAAGATGTTCTTGAAGGGATACACGAACAAGATATCGATGCAGTTATTTTCGATCTGGCTACTCCCTGGCTGGCTGTGGACGAAGCACATAGAATTCTCAAACCAAGTCACTTTCTTGTAAGCTACAGTCCAACCATTGAACAAGTGATGAAAACCTGTGCGGCTATGGGAGAGAGTGGAAACTGGGGTATGATTAAGACGCTTGAAGTACTTGAGAGAGATATTATGGTACGTGAAGGGAAGACCCGTCCCACCACTTGGATGGTTGGTCATACTGGGTACATCACATTTGCAAGAGCACTAGCCACTATCGACCAGTAACACAATATTCCACTTCATTCAAAGAAAACGTTAATGACTAAAAGCTTATATTGAAATTGTCGATTATTGTTGATTGTCGATTGTTGACGATTTTTGTCGAATAACGGATAAAGGCGGATACGAGCATGACTTACAGGCATAAGCGGGAGAAGTGCGCTCAAGAGACTAAGGAAATACTTGACGACGTTCTCAAAACTAAAGAAGAAGAATATGGTTGCCTCGATTGCGCAGAAACAGTTCGAGTAGGAAATCCAATGGAAAGGATACTCACAGAGGAAATTCCTAGGGACGAACTAAAGAGTCCCACAGAATCAATCATGGAAGAAACTCAAGAGGGACCTACAACGCCCGATACTAAAGAGATTCATTCAGAGCATCTCGAAACATACACACAGTCCGATGAACTCAGGAATGCTGAAAGTAACTCTCTGAAAAAGCCGCATAAAGTGAAGAAAGGCACCTATGTAGAATTCAAAAAAGATTACCGAGGGTAGGAGGAAAGGGCATGGATAAAGATGCAGAACTTGAAAAATTGAGACGTGAAGTCAGAGTCTTGAAGGACAGCGTTTCGAGTCTAACAAAAACAATCGATGATTTAAAAACCTCAGTAGAAATTGATGGTTCTGGGAAGAGTAAAACCATCGCTCAAGGTGAATACCAGATATTCCAAGGGACGGAAAGTTGCCTAAGTCACGATGCAAGCTGGATACGCCTAGTGAACCTCCTTCAGGGTACAAGAACTGGACTTACCGCAACGGAAGCGGCTACACGCTGGGGCAAATCAAGATCACGTACAAGTGAGGTCCTAAACAAATTGGCTGATGAAGGGCATCTCGTCAAGTACAGGGACGGAAGAGAAATCAAGTTCATAGCAGCTGAAGAGTAATTGGTTCTGCTGTTTCAATAGTACAGTGTCAGAGGTTCAGCTATTCTTAAGTAGAACGTGTAATATGCTTCTTCACACTCATTGAGGGAGAAGACTTGAGCACTGCAAAGAAAAAGAAAGGCGACGATTCTTCAATTGCTGCAGTTACAGTGTACACTCTTCTACTTCACGACCTAAATTCTAAGGCACACGAAGCAGTTCGTAATTTTGCGCTTCATGATATAGATGATACTGACGGTCTCGAGGTGCGACGCATCGCAATGCATGATGCTTTCACCTTGCTGTATGACGAGGTCGCCAATTTTAGCGAGGAAATAATGGGACAAGAATTCGACCTAGCATATTTGAGGAATAGATTGGCAACAGCAGATGGTGAAACAAGGGAACAATTGGAAGAAGCACTACAGGAGATTCAAGGCCAATCTCAAGATAACCTAGCAGAAGTATGGAAAGCCAAGGTAATGGCGTGGCTGCATCAAGCAGCAGCTGCAAGTGGGCCATTCGTAGAAAACGAGCATGAAGAAAAGGAGAGGAATGCATCTAGACATCTTGCGGCAGTTTACACAATGCTTGAGAAACCATTTCCTGCAATTGCAGCTTCTGTTGATGGAACGCAAAAGCTCAGAAGAGTTGCATTGGGATATAAGGCGTATTCTCTAATCAAAGAGTCAGCAGAAGGAGCAAGTGATGAACTTTCAGGGATTCTTGGGAAAAATAAGAGTGCGGAAGCCGAATTCTTTGATGAATTCGTTAATGAGCTGATAGGTCAAGAGAGCGTATTTCGTCAGGCGTTTAATCCATTCGATGAGGTGATCTGGCGGGATATTTTGAGTTCTTTCATCTTTGAGCAGGCTACAGATCTATACAATGAAGCAATTCCTCACTTCAAGAAATCAAAAACCAAGGATAGGCAGGCGCTATCTACACTGAAGGCATGGAAAAATAATACAGCCGGACTAAGTGAAGTTTACCTTGGCATGACGTACAATGGCATAGCAGATGCGCAAATGCGAGCAGGTAATCTTGAGGATGCTTCGAAATTATATACAACTGCTTCAGATGCTTTCGGAAGAGCAGAGAAGCTCTTTGCTGAAATCGTGACTCTTCAAACTAATGCGGATCAATCCAGAACTGATAAAGAACAGAAGAAAGCACAGGCGTATTTCTGCAAAGCGGAGTCAGCAGTTCGGGCACTTTCTGATCTTTTGGTCGTAAACAATATTGATGAAGCGTTTTCGGTTCTTGCAGAGATCTTCAAGGATCTGAAGAAGTCTGAAAAGCTAGCTAAGACACGAGAACTCATCGGTGCAATACGGGAGAATCTAAGAATATTCTCGTTTGTTGAGGAATTACTAAAAAAGAAACCCAAGGATGCCACAGGAATTACTGAGCAGATATCCTTTGCGCAAGATCTTCGAAAAGAGGGACTCATTCAAGATGTGCACAAAGCACTGGATTCTGCTGCCGAGGGAATGAAGGAAGAGCCCTCAGAGTCACTAGAATCAATCCGAGAGGGGCTAATCAGTCTTGGAATTCTTCTTAGTCTCGGGGCAGATGATAAAGAAATCACATTTCTAAGAAATCAAACTCTATCACTTCTGACCCATATTAAGTATGTAATCCAATTCAAACTAAGTTCCAATCTCCAGCAAGGTGTAAAATTCATCATGTCAAGAATTCTTGAGAATCTTCACGCTGCTGAGGCTGCCTCTTACTACAGAGTAATTGGCAATTCTCAAACAGCGGACGAACTCACTGATCTGGGAAAGCTTGCACTTTCAACAGCTTACGCGTCTGAAGCTCAAGTCTTCGGTCGACAATCAGAGCAATGGGCATTTAGGGCGCAAGTAGAAAGATCTAGTGCCTTTGCAAGGCTGGATGATGAGCTGGCTATTTTCGATGACGATAATGAGAATATCGAAACTGCCCTTAAGGCGCATGATGCAACCATCTTGAGAATAAAGCATGCTGTTTCCGCATTTGAATCAGCGGCACAGGAATTAGGAAGTGTAGCTGGAGAAATCATCAGGAAGAAGAATAATGTCGATTCGCAAGTGCAGCAGCTCATGGGCGTTGTTATGAAATACAGGGGAGATGAGCTAAGACTTGAAGGAGCTAAGAACGACTTCATGGGAGAATATCTGTCAAGAAAAGGCGATAAATCAAAAGCAAGTCGCCATTTCGATGATGCAAAGGACAAACTCAGAGAAGCCGTTGGAAATTACAACAGTGCAGCTCAAGTGTTTCAGCAAGTTGGAGATATGCAAGCAGCTCACACGGTTGATGGGAAAGCCAAGACTGCAGATCTTCTTGCAAGAAGTATCTGGGATAATCGTCAACGTGTAAGCCAAAACCAGGAACCAATGTACAAAGGTGAAACGGAGCTAGTTGCGCTCTATCTTGGCGGTACTGGCGAATAGATTGCATTTGCGAAAACCCCACTCGAACCCTATTGGCGCTCCCAAGAAAATGAGAAGCCCCATGATTGGGGACTCAACTCTGTAAAGGCACTATGGGCATAGCTATTCGAGCAGGTTCTACAGTGAATACACGTTTTGTCACGAATGGGGCAAAGGGAGTACCTCCGGCCTGATAGAACTTGCTGAACCACTCAACAAAGTGGAGTCGCAAGGTGTGCATGAATGCAAGTAAGCCCTCTAGAATCCCAACAAGGAAGGACCCTATTGCGGCGCCAACTAGAGACATACTCGGTTCGATTGTCACCCCATGATGGGTAAATGTTTGAGGAATGATAACAAGCCCTCCAATGCTAATAGGTGGAAATGTTATCACGAGTATGGTAGATGTAAAGCCAAAGAATACACCACTCAGAATAACGTGCACGGTGTTTAATGCGAAGATACGGGCATAGCTCACCGTATGGCTAATCATACTAAGTGCGGATTCCATGAAATGTACAGCGCCATCCATCCCATGCCTAAAAGCAAGGACTGCCATGAGAATCATTGGAGCAAGGAATGCAATGATTGTAAAGAGCAGTGGAGCAATAGGCACTACCGGATAAACACCATTATTCCCAGTACCATAACCAATACCGACAATCGGTAACCACAGATTTACAGCTCCCTCTGGGCTGAACCATGAATTGATGCTATTGTAGCTAACTCCGAATACAAGATTGATGAATCCGAGGTACATCCACAGGAACGCGATGCTAATGACTCCTTCATCCCATTCCTTATGCTTGAGCTTGTTGTAGATATCTAAGATAATACCAAGAGAGATCTGGATCACACCTATCTCGATGGATAGTTTTAGCATGTGTGAGGCTCTGGAGGCGTTGACCTCTCCATCAATGTAATGCGCAAACATTGGCCACATTGGTTCGATAACTGTTTCAGAGCCAAAGAAGCTACCAAACAGAAATCCACCTAATATGGCAAATAGTCCCATCATAACGAGGCCTTTTCCACCATTTTGGACATAGCCCATGATTTGACCCCAGTCATCACCTTTCCGTGTAGCCCTGATAGCGGCCAATCCGATAATGAGTATCAAAAGTCCCTGACCTACGTCAGCAAATACAAGTCCAAAGATGAGGGGGAACGATATCCACATGATCTTGGTTGGGTCCAAGTCATGCTTTGATGGTGTACCGTAAGCAGATACAACATCTTCTGTGGGTTTCATGAATGATGGATTGCTCAGGTATGTCGGTGAATCATGTTCTGCAAAATCAGGTTGATCAAATGCGATATTAACAGCACTACCAATCATTTCTCTGAGAAGTACTTCGAGTTTATCTTGCGTGCCTTCGGGAATCCAGCCCCATGCTTTCACAGAGGACTCAGTGTAGACGAAATATCCCCTGACCGAAGTACGGGATTTTTCAATCTCAAGAATTTCCCAAGCTGCAAGAATGCGAGCCTTCCATTCCTGTGCAATAGATTCTTTTCTTGCCAACAACTGAATAAGTGATTTATCCAGTTTGATTATCTCTTCCGAGGCGGTGTGTGCAATTTCCTCAGGATCACCTGAGTAATCTTCCGGAATTGAGAACGTTTCAAATCCAATGGCGGTAAATATACGTTCTGCAGCGCTTTTTCGTTCCAATGCAATACTTACACTTGCAATGGAGGTGCCTTTACTCTTTGGGGCTGGAACACTTCTGAAGACGAACATATCTTCCGTCAATTCCTTAAGGCTCCATTCCAGCTTACTGAGGTGTCCCGTTTGAATTTTCCCTGCTGTTGTGTAGGTGTATTCTGTTGTGCCTATCATCCCCATGTCCAAACCTAGAGGTTCTAGGGCCAATGCAATATCTCTCACAGCTTTCTGACGTTCAAGTTCAAGAGAAAGGGCTGCAATCTCCTTATCGGTTTCAAGCACCTCAGTTTCAACTGATTGAATCACTTCCGAAACGTTCTCGATGGAATCCGCAATAAGTCTGTCCTCCACCTCAATACGCTTTCCGATTCCTCTAGAGGCATCTAACCCTAAAGATTCGATAACCAAGGAGAGACGGTCACTAACCGCAAAAACAGTTTCCTCATCACGTGTCCTTGTACCCTCGAGGATGCCTGCTTGATGTCGAACATCAATTGGTTCAAAAAGGCCAAATTCTTCAAGAGCTAAAATCATTTGCCGCTCAAAATCTCTATGAGTAACAACCTTGGCGACCAACATCTTGGAGGGGCTCATACTCAGACGCATTTTTTTCACCGCATGGAGAACACCAGCATATCGCGAGGTATTTAACCTGCGAACTAAGTGTGATGCACACAGCCTAGCTAACACCTGATAAGCATTATGACTAAGCTCAATAACTTATCAGCAAGCCTTAATCTTTATCAGTAATTAACTATTAAATGCCTTATCTCTACTTTGAGGGATTAAAGATGGACTCTACACAAGACGGAGTTGAACAGATTCATGCGGCAGAACAAGCCGCGCGTGCCAGAATTGAAGATGCAGAAAAACGTGCACGAACAATGAGAGAAGAAGCCGACAAGGAATCCCGTTCTATACTCAAAAAAGCAGAAGTAAATGCAGGAACTAAAGCCACTCGCTTGCTCGATGGCGTTTCAAAGGATTCGAGTAAAATAGAGCTTGAAATTCAAGGAGATGCTGAAGCGCGTATTGAAGATCTCATTGCCGCTGCAGAGAAGAAAAAGAAAGGCGCAATAGTAGCGGCTCTCAAGATGATGCTGGAGGAATGAAGAAATGAGTGGTATTGACAACATCATTGAGATGATTGAATCCAAAGCTGAAGAAGCAGTACAAGGCATCATCCGGGAAGCAGAGAGTCAGAAGAAGAGGATACTAGAAGACGCCGAGAAGAAGGCCAAGGGGATTGAACAAACACTTATCCAAAAGGCAGAACAAGAGAGCAAGGCGGCAATCGCAAGACAAGAGGCAAGCGCAAAGCTGAAGTCGAAGTATAAGGTTCTTGAATCCAAAGAAACCATACTG
>CAYMLT010000090.1:0-10484 GCA_964391265.1 uncultured archaeon | reverse complement strand
GTAATTCTACCCAGTGCTGGGGTCTACTTCAGACCACAAAAGCAAGAGCATGGATTCTGGATTGGATGCGGCGATAAATTGGGCCGGGCATACAAATACGTCCAGACAGATGAAGAACTTGTACCTGAGAGCGCTTACTATGAGAACAGTATGTTTCCTGTTCTTTCAGCTTATTTCCCAGCTTTTGCATCTACTCGGCCCACTAATAGCTGGGCTGGTGGATACTGTTATTCTCCAGATGCTATTCCATTCGTATACTATGATTGTGGAGTTCTGGTTGCAAACGGTGCAAGCGGATCGGGAATCATGAAGGCAGATGCAATGGGCCGAATTGCCGATGCACTTTATAGAGGAGCGCCAGAAGCTGAGTTATTTGGCGGCAAGAAAATACCATCTGAAACGCTTACAATTAAAAAGCGAAACGTGGAAGTTGAAAGCGTCGTTATTTAGTCTACAGCTTAAATGGATGCTCTGGTCAATCACAAGACCTTAATTCGAATTCATTGTCAGCACTGAAAACCGACGTAATATTACGAAACATATACTTCGGTGCGCGTGGATGTAACAGACCTTAACGAGAGGTGAAAAGCATTGAGTGGTGAGTCAAAAGAGTACTGTTTCACAATCATGGCGTTGGAGAGCGGAATCAAATATCCTGATCTAGGTAGTGCGCCTGATGAACCACTTCTTATTGAAATGATTGGTATTCAGCCAGAATATTTCGGCGAGTTATCATCCAAATTTGAAGTAGATTTGGAAGACTTGCAAGACCTCCTAGATATGGACGAGCGACCTCGTGTTCAGATTGAGGATAAATTCACGATGTTGGTCTTGCGAGCGCCAGTTGACCTCAACATTGATGGTCGCGAATACTCCACCGCGCCTCTTGGAATTTTTACTAATGGCCGTGACATCATTACAATGCAGCATGACCGGTTCCCGCTGAGAAAGAAGGCACTAAGAACCCTCATCCGAAGAAGCACAGCTGCAAGCGAGATAATCTATAATCAACTGGAGATTGTCATTCACTCATTTGAAACAGTTCTAGATATCATTGAGGATACTATCAAGCAAACTGAGGAAACGATTCGCTCAGATATCTATCCGACGCATATGGACAAATTCTTCCAACTATCACGTGACGCAATATTTGTTGATGCCGCTCTGAAGGGTAACATGAGGGTTCTGAGGGGGCTGAAACGTGTCAAGCGATTTGGGAAAATGATTCTTGATGAAGATAGATTAGAAGAGATTGAGGTCGACCTTCAGCAGCAGATAGAGTTGAGTAAGATATACAGAGAACTCATAGAAAATGCAATGGAAATTTTCGATAGCATTGTTGGGCACAATTTGAGTACTGTTATGAAGACTCTTACAGCAGTTTCATTGCTTGTTAGCGTACCAACTCTTGTGGCATCAGTATATGGTATGAATGTCGGTCTACCTCTTGAGCGGGATCCCTTTGCTTTCGTTGTCGTATTGCTCGTAAGTTTTCTGCTTACAGTACCCTTCTATCTCTATCTTAGGAAGCGGGGCGTTCTTTAGCTAATATCGCAAACCATATCATTAGGAATGCTATCTGTTTCAATGAAGCTACGATTATGGTATTCAAAAATCTCTCAGAGTATCAATACTGGGCAAATCAGCGTTACCGCGATATCATCTTGGATATCAAGATTAAAGACTATGAGCGGCTTATTGCTGGCAGGAGCATAAAGGGAATATCTACTCACATTGTTGCTGCTCTCGAAACCTGCTTTCTCGTATTGGACAAGTCTTCTGACCAAAGCGTTTACGAATGGATTCAGAATGCTGACAGAGTTGAGCTTTTTATGCGCTGGAAAGAACTTGATGAGAATCTAGCTAGGACGCTCCAGCAGATACCACAGGGTCAAATTACGATCTCACACGTATCAGAAGAACCATTTTGCATGGACATGATGGACTTTCTTCTTCAATATGTCCTTCATGCAAATCACCATAGAGGGCAAGTTGGGTTGATTCTTAGAGAGCTTGGATACGATGTTCCTGGCACGGATTATCTCCATTTCTTTGTTGAGAAGAGATGACTTGCTGAGCTGCATTTCGAACAGAGAAATTGTCATCCTTTCTTGCCGCAGCAAGAATCGATTGAGCCCATACCGCATCAATACTTAACACAGCTTGAACGACAGCAATCCTGTCTCCTAGCCCTCCTTCTCGAAAGGTCTCTTCCAGAAGCGATTTGCCTGATTCATCGTGAAACCTGCATAATGCGATTGCAGAATATAATCGTACAGTTGCCTCTTCATTGGTCAATGCTCTTCGAAGAAATTCAATACTAGAAGTTGGGCCAATTTCGCCAAGTCCTCTTGCAGCAATTTCGCGATTCCGACGCCAATAAACTTTGACTGTTGAGTCCGGTTAGCTTATCTTATTCTTTGCACTAATGTGGAAATATGAAAATCGGAATTCTCACAAGTGGTGGAGATAGTCCCGGGATGAATGCTGCTATTCGCGCTGTAGTCAGGGTGGGGATTAGTAGAGGACACGAAATGATTGGCATTATGGGTGGTTTACAAGGCTTATTGGACAAGCTCTTCGTAAAAATGGAAGCTAGATCAGTAGCGAATATAATCCATCGTGGAGGAACATTGCTTACAACTGGACGGTCAAAGGAATTTCGAACAAAGGAGGGGCAGAAAAAAGCCGCTCGAATATTAGATGAAGAGGAAATTGGAGCATTGATTGCTATAGGAGGAAATGGCACAATGCAAGCTATGGATAAATTGCAGCAGTTCTGGATAGGACAAATAATTGGACTGCCTGGAACAATTGACAATGACATTTATGGAATCGATTTCAGTATAGGCTTCGATACTGCGGTCAACAATGCAATTGATGCTGTCGACAAGATTCGTGATACTGCTCAAGCATTTGACAGATTCTTTCTAATTGAGGTTATGGGACGAGATTCAGGTGCAATTGCTCTTGATGTTGGAATATCCTGTGGAGCAGAAGCAATACTAGTCCCGGAGACTCCAACTGATCTAAAGGCAATTGCGGCTGATGTCGTTGCAGGGCGAAAAAGAGGGAAGAATTTTGCCTTTATTATCGTCGCAGAAGGGGATGAGGAGGGCGATGCTATGGAGATAAGCCGAAAGATGTCTAAGCTTGTCGGCGAAGAATGCCGGGTTTCAGTGCTAGGTTACATACAACGTGGTGGGAATCCGACTCGGCAAGACCGGGTCCTAGCAACAAAACTTGGTGGATATGCAATACAGTGTATATCTAATGGAGAAACAGGAGTTCTGTTGGGTGAAGCAAAAGGCGAGCTAGCAAAAATCCCCTTTGCTGAAACAAACAAGAAGAAAGAACTGGATAGTTTCCTGCTAGGAATGATTGACGCACTGACGATATAATAATAAAATTGGAGGCCCTCTGAGGGGTCTCCAAGATTCATACTGCTTTGTATTCAAGATTATTCGAATATACCATGAATTTTGAGTTTGAGGAGTTTTATGACAGTGAGATCTTCAATCCCCATCTTTTGCATCCTCTTAACGAATTCAATATCTACATCATGAATAGCCATCTCGATAAGATCTCTTGCTTTTAAGTCAGAAAATCCAACTTCCCTCATGTCATCGATAAAACTAGGGTCCACACCATGTATCTTCATATCCGTCGCCGAACCAAGATTCAAATCAACACCACGGTCTTGAAATTCTTTGATGAACGCTGCGTCGACATTATGGATGGCTAAATCAATAATTCGTCGAGGACTAACATCATCGAATCCCATTTCCTGTAGCTTTCTAATATCCTCTGCATCCACGCCATGGATTTTCATATCCACAAGTACACGAGGCGATAGATTCTCGAATCCAAGTTCTGTTATTTCACGCACGAACTCAAGTGCAACGCCATGAATGGTCATATCCACGATGTGCTTTGACGAAATTTCATACCCCATTTCTATAAGACCCTTGACAAAATCAAGATCAACACTATGAATCCTGAATTCTATTAGTTTGTTTGGTGAAAGATTATCAAAACCTGCTTCCTCCACAAGTCTGATGAATTCTAGATTAACCCCATGTATTTGCATTTTGACGAGCTGACCAATTGGTATGTCAGAGTACCCCTCATCAATCAAGCCTTGAATGAATTCTGGAGTTACACTATGGATACGAAGCTGCGTTAGTTGGCCCGCAGGGATATTATCATAACCCAAGTTCTTCATCGCACCAACAAAATCTCCATCCACTCCATGAATACTGAACTTTACTAGTTGATTAGGAGCAATACCAGAATATCCTACGTCATTGAATTCCTTGATGAATTGAGGAGTTACGGAGTGTATTCGCATCGTCACTAATTGACCCGTTGGAATACCTTCGTATCCCAAATCCTGAAGGTCTTTGATGTACTCTGGTGAAGCACCATGAATTCCCATTTTGGCAAGCTGTCTTGAGGTCAGACCTTCGTAGCCCAACTCCTGTAAGCCCTTCACAAATTCAGGGTCGACTCCGTTCATGATCAGCAGAGCAAGCTGGTTATCTGTGAATTCAGAGTAACCAAGTTCTGCCATTGCTGTCAAGTATTCATTACTTGCATGTTTGGCTACAAGATTTGATAGCTCACGATGCGTTACGTTGTTACGGCCAATGGAATCCAATTCTGAGAGGAATTCTGGATTCACATTTGGAAGCGTATTTCCAAGAATGCGTTCCAAATCCTTTTCTCCGACGGTGCCAGAGTAGTGATATCCCCAATCATCATGGGATCCAGTTTCGCGGTCTATTTGATCCAATAGATCCTGACCCTCTTCTACAGAAATCTCTCCAGAAGCAATTCTCATTAAAATTTCTTTTTTCTTGTCGTTCACATGTTGCACCTCTTATGTTGAATATCCCATTTGAGAAGTACGAATGCCTTCTGTTGCGAATCCGAAGGAGCATCTGTGAGGTACAGATTACATACTTTGGACTCATTCCATGAGATAATTTTCCTATTGCACACCCTGCATATAATTGTATCAGTCTCCGCGGGGTTTGATTGCTATCACTAGCTACTACTCTTTTTCTTATCCCCACGACCAAGGAATCTGGGAACGTACCTGATTATGACTAGGATGACGACCAGAGCAATGATTCCTATGGTGAATGCGGTCGATATGGATTCGCCTAGAAAATTGACTTGTTGGTAGCCCACATACGTTCCACCAACATCATCCACTCCAAACAGGGTGATATTCGTATCTCCGGAGGGGTAATCATCTGTTACAAATTGCCATGCTATTACGTTGGATTCAACAAAATAAACTTCGACTCCATTGAAATAAACTGTCAAGTTCTCGATAGTATCAGGTCCGGTACAGTGCAGTGTGAATAATCCTTGAATGCTTGATCCAAGCCCTATTCCGTTATTTCGGACAAGCGAGAATGTTAGAGTTTCCTGTGCGGTCACTTGAGCTGGGGCAATCATTATCAATGCCAATGCTAGAAATGCAAATCCCATTAGTGCAGAGCATCGTTTCATTGTGTGTTCGTTTTTGGATATTCGAATCTGAGTATTAAACATACTTGAATAACCTACAGAATTAGCTCAATGACACCGCGCAGAACCACTTTCCAAGTACGTCAGCTGCACCATGTGTATAGATAGCAGCTTGCGGCAATGAATGATTTGAAACGACCACATCGTCAAAAAGGATAATTCCTGGTAGATATATTGCAAATCGCTCTTCCAATCCATCTGCAAAAGCAACTAGAAAGTGTGCAGGAATATTTTCCCCTAATGGAACATCATCTGTATACAGGAAGGTAAAGTTTACATTTCTGAAATATATCGAATATGTTTTGTTCTCCCATATATTGTAAGGTCCAGATGTAAACCACAATTCATCAGACTCGGGGATTGTCCCGAGATCAATTATGGCTGGTATGATGAATAGTCCGGATACAAACATACCAAGTAAGATAGTAGTGATAATCAATGCACTTCTTCTATGCATGATATCGATCCCCAAAACATACTTTCCCCTCGATATGATATCCTTTCGCATCCAAGCAGACGAGGAGTGTTTTTATTCTCCTATTATTGCTCAGAGGAACGGAGAACGTAGCGATGTCATGGCTGAAAGGAACAAATAGAATTGATACATTCAGAATGGTCGCCAATGAGATTCTTCAACGCATATCACATTTCGATTCAGTAAGTGGAATCCTCTATACGGGTGGGCTCGTACGAGGGTTTGCTGATGAGTATTCAGATGTCGATATCATTGTCCTCCTAAATAATGAAGATCCTTTTACTCGGGAATTTCTCCCTTCAATTTCAGCGACCCTCGAAGATAAATCGAATTTGGAAATTGATCTGGAAGTCTATCTTATTCAGGAGTACGCTCTAAGAGATTGGGACGAATATACAAAATGGGATCTCGCTCACTCAGAAATCGCTTTTGACAGACATGGCAATGCCAAGCGCATGCTCCAAGAAAAACTGCACATGAGCGACGATGATTGGAAACTGAGATTATCCAAATCGATGGTTTACTTTTCATGGTACTGTCATCCTCCTGAAGATTATATTCCAACAATATCAGACATGTGGATAAAACGAGGCGATGAAGCATCTGCTGAGTATTCAGTGAATTATGGAATTGAACTGCTTCTGAATATGGTTTATTCATTGAATCGGTCATTTCTTCCGGCTCCTAAATGGCGTATATCTTACACAAAGTCGCTGGATTGGCTTCCTTCTGATTTTGAATCCAATTTGAGAGAAGCGATGCTAACACTGGAAATTTCTGAAGTAGACACAAAGAGAAGGCGTGTAGCTCTAAGCAAGATGTGGCTTGAGATTCTGGAAAAAGTTGAGAATGATTTTGGTCTAAATCGTGAAGCAGCGCGCAAGATATACATTAGCGATGTATATGGACCTTCATCCTGAAAAATGGCAACTCACACGATCGCATATGTGCTGACATAGAAAAACGTACCTCCAATTATTGGGCTTAGCCAAATAAGCAATGCAATTCGCATGAAGTTCTTCGAGCCACACAGAAGAGGCTGATTATTTCTCATTGCTCGCATAAATCGAAAATTAAGGAATGCTCCAAGAAAGATGGAAATGATTCCAACAGCAGCGTGAGCAAATATGGTGGATTCATAGCCGTTCCAACCAATTACAAGCCTTGGTCCCATGAATACAATTGAAGTAGCAACAGCGAGCAAAGTAACTGTCATCATGATGAAGCCATGATTTTTGAATGGTTTTCTCTTCAAATAGCCGATAATAATCAAGAGCAATGTAATATATTGGATAATGAGGTTGATATCGGTGAAGATGTCTGCAGATGTTCCAAACAAACCCATTTTATTGGCCTCCAACTTCGACAGATATTAAGGGATAAAAACACACCGACTCACTTCGGACTCTTATCTTTTGAACAAAATGCTATCTAAAAAAGTAGGATAAATGATACACAATACATTCTTAGAGGCCAATTTGCATCAACAATCCATGACTGGAGCTGCTGGAGAGGTCATTATACGGGTAATCGAAGAAGAAAAGGTCAAGAAGCTATGTGCGATCCGTATTTACACTAAACCTCCCGATGATAGACCTCGTCCTGTAGTTGAAATTCCTGAAAAAGAGCAAGTGTACTTCGTCTATGATATTGTACAGCGCTTTGCCAATGTAGCTGAGGCACACGACTACGCTGAGAAAAACAACGTCATCAATGTTGAGTACTAGTCAAACCTATTCAAAGCTGTTTTTTTGCTCCAAACAATCTAGGTTGATTTAGGTACTCATATACAAAAGCAGGGTTTTTGACATTCCTACTTTCTATGGCTTTATCTATGGTATATCACTACTATACCATGTGACGCGAACCCTTCAGACACGATTGGCTGACTTTGAGGACCAAGATCCTAGTGGTAAGAAAGTTAACCCTTCTGACCATTGTGATTCATGTCTATTCCTCGTAGGTTATCAGGGTTTTTAGAAGGTTTTGACTACAACTTTGTATTCTTCCGCGCGTTGATCAATGCTCAAAATGGAGTAGAATCCGTCCATTGCAGCAGGGAAAATATAGCAAGGAACCTGTTCAATTTCGAATTCATGAGAAATGTGATAGTGTCCTGATAACACAATTGATGGTTGATATTCATGGATGAAGTTCGCAATTCCTTTACTTCCAGTTGATACGCCGTCAGGAAACTTTGGATTAATAATGGATTCATAGGGGGGAATATGGGACAATAGTACCCTGACTGAACAACTGGATACAGATTCATAGCCTTGAACGAGAATATCATGTATTTCTTCTTCAGTATGGTCAAATGGGCCTCGAAACCGTTCTAACGATTTTAATTGGGTGTCAGACCAATCTTCAACTACAAAAACATCGTTTCTGACTGTTACTCCAAAGACCGCAAGAGTTTCCATAGCCTTCTCATGCAACTCAATTGCCGGACGAATTTCACTCTTGAAGAACTTCCGAAGTGTAAGAACGGTTGCAACAGTATCAGGAGTGCCACCAACGCCAAAGAATCCGATATCATCTAGAACGAAAGATTTTCCATGAACACTAACGCCAATCTCATCAAGATGCTTTACTAATTCAGAAATCGCACCGTTACCCGGTACACCAACAGTGCATTTTGCCGCTTCGTGAATTTTCGAAAAGTTACGGATAGCACCAGAAACAGCATCTCTTTCAGACCCGTGTATTAAGAGGTCTCCGAGAAATATTATCCCATCAAAATCTCCAGCTAAAGAAAGCATCTTCTCTAGGTGAATCCAACAGCTGTGAATGTCAGTTAGGACGAGAAAATCCATCATTAAATTCCTGACCTCCGGACCAAATTTTATTTCGTGGTGAAAATGCATTGATTACTTATATTGTACGTGCATGAACAAATTGCTTGAGTGTGAAATTCCTAACGAGTGTCACAAAAGAGAAGCGATGACATTTCAATGTAGAACATTAGAAATGGTAACCTATCTTCTAGTAGTTTATCTATGGTCTTAAGGAACGAATCATTGTGAAGAAATCTTTTCAAACTCGCCTTGCAGACTTTGACGAGGAAAATCCAGAGACAGAGGGTTTAGTTGTAATTAGTAACGGTTTCCTTTCTAAACCCCCAAGATTTCCCTCTGAGAAGAGACCTCCCCCCAAATTGTGGCGGAAGATACTCAATGAAGGCGAGATTTGGGGCGTCTTTGAAGTTGATGATACTGTGCTCTTTGTCCAGATTATTGACGGTCGGGTTCACGCACATGGTCGCGAAGCTGTCTGCAAGTACTGTGGCGGAACACTGGTTATTCGTGGCAGTCAGATCTTTTGTGGGGGCGAGTGCGGAGTCTATCAGGGAAATTTCTCGTATGACCTTAACGCCTACCTAAAATGGGACGGTGCAAAATCATTGACCCTTCGCAAGGCTGTGGCAGAAGAAGAGGGTTTCTTACTCGAAGAGCGTGACCATGAACCAATCCATTATGCACCTCCGTGGTCAGTCTTCCAAGAATTCGAAGACTTTGAAGAAGAAGAATAGAAAAAGAATAGACACTCCGAAGAGTGTCTACTGCTGGAAGTGAGTTTTCACATCTGGCATATTCAGATAGATTACGGCTATTAGGCTTAGAATTGCACCTGGCCAGTTTTCACCTAGAGCATAGAGCACTATTGCGGCGATACTGAAAACAACCGCTATAGTCCAAGCTTGGGGATCTTGTTTCAGGATTTGGAAATAGATCCAGATTCCGACTATGGCCATAATCAGTCCCAACCCATCCGTCCAATCTCCCCACATATACAAATTAATTCCAGCCACGATTAGACCTGCAATCACTTCAGCAAGCACAAGATAACTTGCGTAGGTCACCTCTTTCGGCCTTACATTCTCACCCATGATTATCACTTGTACAACAGTATTATGGTGAGCATAATCACTGTTTGCATTTTCAAAGCTTCAACGTAAGGAGGATTAGATATCGATTCTCCATATCCTCTGGAATAATTGCCATCCAGGAAGCCCATTCAGATGCATTTGGACCCATGAAGAATCCAAGATTATCAATATCTGTTTGCTCGGTTTCCTCAATGATCCTTGCCACCATATCGACAAATGTACTTCGTTCCCGTGAGAATACAGTAGCTCTTCTTCTTTTCGATTCATTCCTTATGAAATCGCGAATAGAGTACAATCCCAATGGCTCCCCTTCGTCACTCACTATCAGATTGAAATTGACTTTCTTTCCAATTCTTTCAAATCCTTCGAGTGTCTTCTCTTCAAATTCAAAAGGAATAGGAACTTTCTCTGTGTTCATTAAGTCAGGAAACTGCTGAACGGCTTCGAAAGCCCTTTGTGCATCAATAGGAAGCGGTACAATTGACGGACTAGGTTTAGGCCTTGGGGGGTAAGGTCGCTCAAGTCTGAAAGATGTTACTTTATCTCCAAGTACAAATCCCAATTTCTCTGCAAGTTTTT
>CAYMLT010000089.1:0-10492 GCA_964391265.1 uncultured archaeon | reverse complement strand
AGAAGTGAGATAATTCAAGCATTGAATCAGGGCTTTGAAAGCTTTTCAACAGAAATCAAGAAAACTGAGAAGGTCTTGGAAGATGGAACGCTAATTACAGAAGAAGTCACGATTCAAAGGCCATCACGTCGATTTTGGATGAATGTTCAGGAAGTACTGCAGGTCATTAAGGAAAATAATCCTGGTTCATCTATTTCGAATTACAAGTGCTATTATCATTTGAGACTGCTTTTGGGGCAAGGTCTCGTGGAACAGTATCCACCCCCAAAGGAGGATGATGAGGGTACATCACGAAGAGTGCGTGGGATGTTCTTTCGAACTACTGCCAAATCCTTTGTTCAATCGAAAACAGACCTTGCAATGAGAAGCTCCAATCTAGCCCCATGGGAGTGGAATCGCGACTTTCATCATATGGTGTATAGTGAACCCTTTGCAGAGATGATAGGGTATGAACTCGATGAGATCAATGGCATCGAAGGCCATTGGGGTGATATGATCCATCCAGACGATAAACAATACGCGCTTGAGAGATGGGAAAACCATCTTTCTGGTAGGACTGCCCTTTACTCTTCCGAACATCGTCTTAGAACAAAAAACGGGCATTACATCTGGGTTCTTGATAGAGGACGTGTTGTAGAGTTTGACGAAGATAAAGAGCCGCTTAGAGCTGCTGGTACTATTCAAGATATCACAAACGAAAAAACCGTAATGGAAGCTCTTGATCGAAGTGAGGAACGATATCGCAGGTTGTTCAATGAGTCTCTACAGGCAATTGGAATTCTCATAGATGGCAGAATTGTTCTCGCAAACAATGCCTATGCAGAGATTCTAGGTCGTCCTTTGAGCAGTCTTTTCAAAATGAGTGCAGATGAAACATGGAGCCTAATTCATCCTGATGACCGACCAAAATTGGAAGAACGGAACCGGCTCCTCCGAGAATCAATAACGCTACCTCATTATCGATTTCGATATGTACGCCCCTCTGGTGAAATTAGATGGGTTGATTCTTACGCTAGAGTAGTTGAACATGATGGGACTCGAGCTTTGCAAACGCTAGAAGTGGATATAACAGAACAGATGAAAATCGAACATGCACTTCATGAGAGTGAAAATACTTTCAGAGGGGTTTTTGAAGAATCTCCTACTGGAATCCTTCTATTTGATGGCGAAGGGCATATCATTCAGCTCAACAAAGCTGCTAAAAAAATCTTAGGCATTGAAAGAGAAGAAGATTACAAAAAATATCGCACTCAAAAAGATCCCAATCTCCCGGAGGGGGTATTGGATGATATGAATGAAGGTGATATGATCAATTTCGAATGTTTGTATGATATTGAGAAAGCTGGATTTGTGACCTCTATTAAAACTCCCATATATCTTCAAGTGACTGGTACAGTGATAGAAGTTTTAGAAGATGGCTCCGTCTCCAAGTATCTTGCTCACATGCAAGACATAACAGAACGTGTTAAGGTTCGTGAAATCTTGGAAGCAAGTGAAGAGCGGTATCGCAATCTTATAGAATCCAGAGCTCAACCAACAGTAATATTGCAGGGCTCTCCATTAAGAATCGTCTATGCCAATCCTGCCATATCCGCTGTTTCAGGATACTCCATTATGGAGTTGTTTGCTATGGGTGAGGATTGGGTCTCATCTTTGTTTCATCCAAGTAGTCAACAAGGATCTAGTGATGTAATTAGTGATATCGTTAATGGAAAACTAGAGCCCTTTAATATGGGTTATGAAGATGAATTCGTTCACAAGAATGGCCATTCCTACTGGATGAGAAGTCATCCCTCAGTTATCACTTACAATGAGGAGCCTGCACTTGAAGTCCTTCTTATTGATATAACAGATGATAAGGAGCTTGAATTTGCCCTATTGGGTGGCAAAGAGGAGTATAAGTCATACTTTGCAGAAACCAAAATGCCGCTTCTGCTCTTGAAAGAAAATCAGGTCATGGATTGCAATAGAAGTGCCCTTCAAATCTTTGGTTGCAAATCATCTGAGATATTTGAGAAGATGATTTGGCAAATCTCCCCCCGATATCAATTTTCTAAGACGACATCAAAACAACATTTCCAAGAACTTATGAAAATGGTTCAATCTGGAAGACATCAAGTTATGCGATGGCGGTTCAAGAAGTGTAATGGTACGACATTCAATTCTCAAATCCATATTGATCCTATTCGCTTGGAAGAGGAAATTCTGTTTCAAGTGCGAATTCGAACAATTAGTGAATAAGATCCAATAAGAACCAATTAGTAGAAATAGTATGGCTTTGCTATTAGAACCATTCAGTCGGGAGAAGGAATCTTTGGACCCTATTGATAAAGCAATTGTCAGAGAATTGATCAAGAATAACAGACGAACCTATGCATACTTGGGTGAAGCAGCTGGCGTATCTTCCAAAACCGCTAGAATGAGAGTTGAGAAACTAGTAGAGGATGGAACCATTCACGAGTTCATGGTATTGAAAAGCCTGAAGATGTCTGAATACGATTTAGCTTTCATTATTCTGAGATTAGATGGTTCTATCAAACCGGATGTCCTTATCAAAAATATTCACTCCAATCCAATGGTCTACGTGTCTGCGCCTCTAACTACTGGGGACTTCATTTTACATGCAGAGTATCAAGGAAGCGAAGGGTTGAATGACCTTGGCACTTTCTTAAGGAGTCAGAAAGGAGTTGCTGAAGTGGAGATTCACCCAACAGTACGTGACCGAGGCGGTGCAATAGAATTGACGTCTGGTCATAAGCGGCTTCTTTCCTTCTTGATGGACGATGCAAGAATGTCAATATCTGAACTTACGAAAAGAACTGGTTTCAGCGCTCGGCGTGTCAAACGCCTCGTAGAAGAAATGACAGCATCACGAGGGATCCAATTTTCAATAAAATATAATCCCAACAATGAGGATGAAATTTCTTTCATTATTAAAATTAATTTCGATAATGGCGTCACATCAGGGAAGGAATTAGAATCAAGGATTGAGCAGGATTATCCACGTGAATATTTCCGTTCACATTTTTCCGCAACGCAAGCTGTACTATTTTCGGTCTTCAACGTTCAACACCTTACTGAGATGGAAAAGATGTCTAATGAGATACAGTCTCTCTCAGGCGTTTCGAACACTGAAGTATTGCTTTACTACAATGCAATAATTCTTGATCCACCAAGACGGCAAGAACTCAGGGAAAAATTGATTTCCGAAGGGTTCATTCCATCATGATAAATCCACAAGTTTTTTCATTCAGCAAACTATCCATTCATAGTGTGTGTGTGTGCCATGAACGGATTTAGTATCTCAGAATACCACGATACTTCAGAGATTTATCGGAAGCTAGATGCACTTATGCGGATTCCAATTCTAAATCTCAAGGAAGACGCTTTGAAGCAGTATCTCCATCACTTTGATGAGAAATGTAAGAAATCAAAGGAGATGATTACTGAAGCGAAGAGGTTCATCCCTGGTGGTGTGCAGCATAATCTTGCTTTTAACTATCCATTCCCAATTGTAGTTGAGAAGGCTGAAGGAGCCTTCCTATGGGATGCTGATGGAAATCAGTACATCGACTTCCTACAAGCTGGCGGCCCCATTATTCTCGGCAACAACTATCAACCCGTAAGAGAGAAGGTCATTCAAATCATCAATGAATCTGGTCCTGTAACGGGATTATTCTCTGAGTATGAACTCAAACTTGCAAGAGAGATAAACACGCACATGCCATCTATTGAGATGTTTCGCATGCTAGGAAGCGGAACTGAATCTGTAATGGCGGCAATCCGTGTGGCAAGATTGGCTACGCGAAAAAAGAAAGTCATCAAGATGGGAGGAGCGTACCATGGTTGGAGTGACCAAATGCTGTACGGTCTACACATTCCTGGTACGGGAGGTTTTGAAGCACATGGCATACCCGGTAGTTGCCGAAAACACACACACGAAGTCTATCCCAATGATATTGATGCATTGAAAAAGAAGATGTCGCGAAATCGCCTTAGAGGCGGAACAGCTGCAGTAATCGTTGAACCCATGGGTCCAGAATCTGGTACTCGACCGGTCGATAGAGATTACAATCAACAGATTAGAGAATTATGTGATCAATACGACGCGCTGCTCATCTTCGATGAAGTGGTAACCTTTGGTAGAATAGGTCTCTCAGGTGCCCAAGGATATTTTAGAGTCACGCCTGACCTTACGACATTTGGCAAGGTTGTTGCAGGTGGTTATCCGGCAGCTGGTGGTCTGGGAGGCAGTAAAGATCTGATGGAATATTTGGCCGCTGGAATTGAAGGTGGTAAAAAGAGAGCCTATGTTGGCGGAACCTTGGCCGCGAATCCGATGAGTTCCGCTGCTGGCTATTACACCATCCAGGAAATCGAACGAACCAATGCCTGTGAGATTGCTGGTAAAGCAGGAGATCGATTGACAAAGGGTCTCGAAGAAATCATTGATGATTTGAAACTACCTTTCGTCGCCTACAATCAAGGAGCAATCTGTCATCTGGAGACCTCTGGTACCATGTTCATTAGGATTAGTCTTCCTCGTGATGTAATTAGAATAAAATCGATACTGAAGGAAATTAAGGTTCGACAGCACTTCATGGAGGAAATGGGCGCCGCGTATATGGCTGAGGGAATAGTTACTCTGGCAGGATCTCGTATGTACACAAGCCTCGTTGATACGGATGAAGTGATTGATGATGCAATCGCGAGATTCGAGCGTGTTCTGAGGAACATTGAACAACCAAAAACGAACACTGCTTAGAGGTGCATACAATGGAGCTCAAGTATGTTATTGCCCACGATGTTGGAACTAGTAGTGTGAAAACTGCTCTCATCGATTCCACTGGTGCAGTACTAGGTCATGCCATTGAAGAATATCCCTTGCATACTCCTCGACCTGGTTGGGTTGAGCAAGACCCTGCGGACTATTGGACTGCAATCGTGAAGGCTACTCGACAAGTTGTGGAGAAATCCCAAATCAACATGGATAATCTAGTTGGAGTGATTTTCACGACTCAGGCAATGGGCATAATTCCCGTTAATAAGGATGGAACCGTTCTGCATCCCAACATATCTTGGGTTGATGGAAGAGCGGAGAAACAGGCAAAACAGATCATGAGAAAGATTGGTGGATCTAGAGTCTTCAAATCTCTGATTGGCATTGAGATTACTGGCAAGGACGTTGTCTGCAAATTGCTCTGGATAAAACAGGAACGACCAGAATTATACGAGAAGACCGACTTGTTTCTTGATGTGAATGGGTATCTGAAGTACCGGGCAACTGGTGAGAAAGTAACTGAGTGGTCCGGAGCATGTTCTTATTCATTCGATTTGAAGAAGAAAGAATGGGACAGCATGATCTTCAAACTCATTGGAGTTGACAAGACAAAACTTCCTCCACTCGTTAGGTCCATCGATAGTGTTGGGAATGGTTTGACAAAATCTGCAGCGGAGGAGATGGGTCTCCCTGAAGGCACTCCTGTATTCGGAGGTTCAGATGATACACAGTCTGCTCTTGTTGGTTCTACCGCAGTTGATGAGGGTGAAGCTCATATCTATCTCGGGACGTCTGCATGGTTTGGTGTAGCCACAGAAAAGGCTCCCAAATTCAAGAATGGAGCAGTGACACTTCAGAGCGCTGATCCAGAGAAGAATATTGTAGTAGGGATTACTGAATCCGCTGGAATCATTTTGGAGTGGGTATCGAAGGAACTCTACAAGGGAACGAAACTAGGTCCCAATGATGATGAGGTTTTTCATCTTATGGACCAAGAGATTTCGTCGGTTTCTCCAGGTTCGGATTATCTGATATTCACACCATGGGTTCTTGGCGAGCGATGTCCAGTAAGCACAACAACAACTCGAGGCACCATCTTCAATCTCGGTCTTGAACATAAACGGGCTCACATCATTCGTGCGATTGACGAGGGCGTAGCATACAATCTCAGATGGATAATCGAGAACTTTGAGTCTGATTTTGGATTCAAGATTTCAAACATCAAGGTTGTTGGAGGAGGGTCTCTTAGCAAGGAATGGATGCAGATCCTTGCAGACGTGACAAAGCGGGAGATTGAGACCGTGGAACAACCAAAATTTGCTGGGTCTATTGGAGCCGCGATGACCGCATTTGTTGGTGCAGGTATCTTTCCTGAATTTAGGAATGTGAAGGATATGGTAAAGGTCACTGGAACATTCAAACCAAATGTGGATAACTTCGAGGTCTATGATTCACTCTTCGAATCTTACAAAGACCTCTATGAATCTCTAAAGGGTGCATACAAACGGATTAATGAAGTTCGATTTCAAGCAGAGTAACCAAGAATCATCTTGTGTGATTGTATCCTGTTCAGGAGGAGCTCTCCTCTTTTACAAAACGGTTAGTTATATCTTTAGATACTTAATTGAATATCGCTGATTTTTTAAGATGCCAACACAACAGCAGCCATTATCGCGTCAGGGTGGAGATGCATATGAAGAGAATATTTTCAGTCTTACTGCTTCTAATTCTTGTGATCGCACCTATGTTCCCAGTGTTCATAGTGCAGGTATCTTCTGAAACTGACAATCGTGAGTGTTTCTATTTTCCAACAGAAAATGATGAAGCATTGGAAGGAGCAAGGAATAATAAAATACAAGAAACAAGTCTTGATAGAAATGTTGAATTGAATTCAATGATCTTCACAGATACTTCATCGCATGAGGATGAAATGTATTATGTGTGTAGGCGTGGAGTTGACGTGGTTGCCTTCTTTGGAGCTTCTGTTGTGAAATATGTGACTGCCGGTAATGTATTTACTTTGGAATTTCCTAGATGTAAACTTGATATCCCTGAAGGAGAGAATCCCATAGGATCCGTTACATACTATCTACTAGGAAACGACAAGAATGATTGGAAATTGGGTGTTGATGATTGCTTTGCTCTCAGATACTCTGAGATTTACCCCGGTATTGATTTAGTATACAAAGTAAGTAGTGGAAAGCTTAAGTATGAGTTCCTGGTTGCACAAAAGGCAAATCCTTCTTTGATCGGTATGAAGTATCCAGACGCATAGGTTACTAGATGTTTTCACCAGTGGCCTTTGGCTTTCTTTTACTATAAATCATATACATTAGAAACATACAACCAATTCCTGAAACCCCAACTACTGCCACTTTTACTATTGCAATCCCTTGAGGTTCCATTGTTGTGTTAGTGATTGTTGAAGCATTAATAATCGGCGAAGTATCCGAATTAGTTGGAGGGCTCCAATGAGCGAGCAATATATCTATATTTGGGACTCCCGCAACATTGACACGAATCCACAACCTGCTTAGGCTTCCATTCGATTTGTAGTAGGTAGTTTCAAATTGCATGTCTATCTTTATGACGATGGCCATCCAGAATTCCCCACGAATCACTGTTCCCCACTCATCCGCAGTGTCGATGTATTCGATTTCGCCTGGGAATGATGAATTCACCTCTTGATTTTGAACGTCCCATATTCCTACTGGAACTGCCATCATTTGCATATCTTCCATGATTATTTCAGAGTCATTCTCTCTCATCAGTGTGCAATTTGCCTGTGGCATGCGCTCTGTGGTGTTGAGAGTATCTGGAATTGAATCGAGATGATCCACACGAATAATGATTCTCTGTCCTTCATCCGCCTTGTCAAGAAAGTTTGTAAAATTCTCCATGTACTCAGAAAAAGCACCGCTTACTAATTTCCGTTCCAGAACGTACGGGCTTTCGTCGCCAACTTCAACCCCCCATACCAAGTCTGAACTTGCAGCAACGGGAGAATAGACCAGAATCTGCACAATGAGAATGCATGGAATTGTAATTAATGGAACTGTCCTCATGCAGATACCCCTTGACGTTCAATTCATGTCTTTGCTAATAAATTGGAGGCATTCGAACAATCAAGATTCTTCTTTGTTCAGGGACATCTTTTTGATATCATATAATAATGGGCATAAGCACATTTTAGAGATATTTACATAGACTAGGGGGCATATTCTCTGGGATGCTGTCGCGATATGGATCTAGTCGCCAAAAGTCTCATACTTGAGCTGAGTGACAACTGTAGGTTGTCGTTATCCTTTTGTATAATGAATTGTAATCGCTTTCCTAGTTTTCTCTAGCACAAGAGACATCCTGAAGTATGAATTATTGTTAGTATAAACATTCGTTAAATAGAAGGTTCCAGATTAGCCGAATGATTTTGCTAATCTGGAGATTAGTATACCAGTGCATTTCATTGTTGGATTAATGATGAACCCTAGCTTGCGGGTACTCGAATCTGCGACATGCATTCGAGTGATGTATCCGCTTTTTCTGATTTACCAAATCCACCTATGCCAGATCGGGCGAATTTCTCAATGTGGAACGCAACCTGTGCCTTAACCTCGATGTGGAAGTCCGTATTCTTAATGGCACGTATCATAATCTCAATTTCTGAGAGATTCTCTGCAGTCAGAATGCTGACTATGGTTGGCTGATTGACAAACAGCCCCGAAATCCAATATTGGAGTGGGAAATATGTTTGGAACCATTCTATCACATCTTGAGGCGTTGCAACGCTTTCATCGAAATGCAAATACAAGAGGAAACTGATTGCATGATTTGATGAAGGATTGAATCTAATTGTGAAATTCGCTCCTTCACTCGAAACCACACTACTCAGAATCTTCCGGAGTTTCTTGGATGAGTATCCCGTTCTATCTGAGAGATCCGCCAGAGATAGTCTTCCGTTGTGTACGAGATTCTCTATTACTCTCAACTGCGATTTATTGAACTTGGCTTTGCGACCTCTTGAAACGTATTTACATGGACCCATAATTGTCTTCGAAGGAAGCTGACGAATCGGAATTGCATTTACATTTTGTACTCCATCCAGACTGCGTATGAATTTTCCAAACTCATAGAGACCCTCTGGCACTGCAATCTCTGCAAGAACGACATACTCCCTTGAGCCAACGATGTACACATCCCTGACAGATTCATGGCCGCCAAGCTGCTTGACAAGGCTGGCTCTATTCTCTGTGAAATCAGTTGTGATCTCAGCAAGAACCCAACTGATATCAAGAGTTTCATGTGAGATTTCAACAGTGAATCCTTCGATTACGCCGGTGTCGGTTAACTTGTCTACTCGGTTCTTTATCGTTGGGCAAGTGACACCAAGCTCTCTTGCAAGCTCTCGATATGAAACTCTGCAGTTGCCAAGGAGTCTTGCTAGAATTGCCTTGTCTATTACGTCCAGTTGAATCACCTCATTCTTTTTATTTTCCTTTTGTTCGATTTTCTATTTCACCTCACTTTTGAAGTTTGAAACTAACGGAACTCCACAACTGCAGATTTACTTAGTCTAAGTTGTATAGAAAAAGTCTCGAGTGAATGGAGATTTAGATCATTGATGTCAAAGTGCTGAGTGTATCAAAGATTCAAAGCGAGTTAGCGGGTTCCACTGCAAACTTCATGGGTACGATGCAATCACGCAGTCAATTTTTCACGAATGAAACCGCTTCGCATTTCTCAAAAAGAGATGCTGAAAGTGGATGCCTGACTACACCTACTTGTACCAAAATGTATAAGCAACGAGAAGTCTTGGCATTTAGCTTAATCTCCACCTTTCAATTTTGGAATTCACTCAAGTATCTTCTATATAAAAGAGTGTTAACATGGTGGTTTACAAAATGGACCTTGCTTTTCCCCATCTAGAGTGGGAAACATCCTTTGAGAATAGCGTGCATAAGATAGGCTCGAATATCATCTATCTGAGGTAATCCTGAAACTAGATGTTCACACACACGGATTGTCGGGAGTGTAACAATCCCAGGAAGATCGCAGGCGCATACAACTCCTGATGATATATTCACTTCTGTTACGACATCATATCCAACTCCAAAATCCGCAAGTGCGTTGATCATGATCTCTCGTGCACCATCACAAAAAGCACAGTTGTCTCCTGTAAACAGAACCACGCAACCAGCTCTTCCGCATTCTGTGACTTTTTCATCCGCAAGCACAGAAGCTGATCTTGTGTTCGTAGTCATAGTGATTCATAGTACCTTAAGTAAATCCCCAATATAACGGCGCGTGGTAAACCTATCCTCTCCTAGAATCAATCAGGAGCCTGCGAATGTGCCATCTTTTCGATTCTTTGTTCTGCCCAAGATTTGAGATATTTACGCCATAGCAGTGCTTCGAGTATCACACATCTCTGCAACTGCCCGCCTTAACAAACGGTCAATCTAGTCATGGCCTCGGGTTCGTATTGAGAAATTCGAAAATTGTGATACTATGCACATGCCTATAAGGGTACGATTTACACAAGCATCTACAGGAAAAGCAAGCAAGATGCGCCTTCTCCAAAGAGTTTGTAATTGGTTTATCCTTTTCGCCCTCCCCCGATGAATTCGCCCTTTTTTTGACAACCTGTAATCAATTATGCATATCGCATAAGTGAGTGATACAAATGAGTTACGACAGAGAGCCTGTTGAGGCTAC
>CAYMLT010000088.1:0-10586 GCA_964391265.1 uncultured archaeon | reverse complement strand
TACAATCCGGAAAAAAGCAAGATATGTGAATGAGGACAAGTGTACAGGATGTCAACTATGTATACAATCCTGCCCAGTAGAGGTTCCTAATGAATACGACCAAGGCCTCTCCCTTAGAAAAGCAATCTACATGAACTTTCCACAACAAATTCCATTGTTAGCCACAATTGATAGAGAATCGTGTATAGGATGTGGAACATGTGCTGGAGTTTGCCCACAGGATTGCATTATGTATGATGATGAAGACAAGATTTACGACCTTCATGTAGGGTCAATAGTCGTCGCTACTGGGTTTGATGAGTATAAGCCATTGGATTATGGTGAATATGGGTATGGCCTCTTTCCGAATGTTGTCACATCATATGAATACGATAGACAGACTCATCCTACTGGACCTACTGATTCGCATATGATACGACCATCAGATGGAAAAGAGCCAGAGAAGATATTGTTCGTGAACTGTGTTGGGAGTAGAGATGTCAGGGAAAATGTTCAAGGATACAGTGACCATTGTAACAGGGTATGTTGTTCGTTTGGACTCAAACTTGCACAAGTAACACGGATGCATTATCCAAAAGATCATTGCGAGATAATCTATACTTACATGGATATGCGAACTGCTGGTAAGGCGCTAGAAGAATTCCTTTGGGACAGTCAACATAACCAGGATATCAACTTCATCAGAGGTCGGGTTGCAGAAATTTCTGAAAATTCAGACACACATGATCTCTATGTCAAAATGGAAAACACTGATTCAGGTGAGATTATAGAAATCCAAGACATCTCTATGGTTGTTCTCAATTCTAGTTTCAGGCCTAGTGAGAACACTGCAGAACTTGCGAAGGTTCTCAACATTGAGATAGATGAAAGA
The DNA here is from genome assembly GCA_964391265.1 of uncultured archaeon. Classification (GTDB taxonomy): domain Archaea; phylum Asgardarchaeota; class Thorarchaeia; order Thorarchaeales; family Thorarchaeaceae; genus MP5-2226. Next base: position 9,715 of record CAYMLT010000088.1, on the reverse strand, counting down.
GGTTACATCAAAAGCGCCGACGAAAATAAGGCTGGTCTTGATACCTCACGTTCTGGAATCTTTGTTGCAGGTTGTGCTCATGGACCCAGAGATGGAACAGACTCTGTTAACGAAGGCAAAGGCGCTGCCATGGCAGCACATTCCATTTTACCAATTCCTAAACCTGCAGAATTAGAAGAGATACCACCAGCTGAGGTGACAGATGAACCACGTGTTGGCGTCTTTATCTGCCATTGTGGAGGAATTATTGGGAACGAAATTAGCTCACCAGGACTTGCCGATTGGGCTAAAGACATTCCAAATGTCGCGTATAGTACGGATTACATATTCATGTGTAGCGATCCCGGACAGGCATTGGTTACTGAAGCCATCAAAGAACACAAGCTGAACCGAGTTGTTGTAGGATCATGTTCACCACTCCAGCATGAGGCGACCTTCAGGCGGGCTCTTGTGGCAGCAGGTCTCTCACCTTATTATCTAGTTGGACCTGTCGGTCTTAGAGAACATCTTGCCCTCGTCCATACAAAGGTTCCACGAGAACAACGACAAGAAAAAGCACAAGATATGATACGAAGTGCTGTTGCCAAGGCAATAAATAATGAGGATATTCCCGTTAAGGAAGTAGAAGTCACAAGAACCACAATGGTTGTAGGTGGAGGGGTATCAGGAATGACTGCGGCTCTTGATATAGCAAGGAAGGGATTCGATGTTATCTTGGTAGAAAGAGAAGAAAGACTTGGGGGAAGATTGAACGAACTCTATAGACTATTTCCAAAGATGGAAAGAGCACAGGATATCGTGAATGAGCTTGTTGAGCGCGTTGAGAAGGAGAAGAAAATCCAAGTCATTTTGAACTCAACACCTGAACGTCGTGATGGTTCATATGGCAACTATGACATTACTCTTAGGGACCATAAAACCGGAGAAGTAACAGATTATCGCATAGGTACGATGGTCATAACGGTGGGTTCAGATGTCTATGAACCAAAAGACGGCGAATATGGATGGAATAAAAGCTCTGCAGTTATCACAACACTTGAGCTTGAGAAGAGGTTGAAGGCAGGGAAAATAAAGAAAGCTCCAAAGAATCCAGTGTTCATCCATTGCGTTGGCTCGCGACAAACACCTGGTGAAGGGAATAAGTATTGCTCACGAGTCTGTTGTTCTGCCGTCATTACCATGCAGAAAGAACTGCGAGAAATGTTCCCAGACACCAAAATATTCTCAGCATATAAAGAACACATCAGACCATTTGGTGGTGGTCTTGAAGAGATGTGGAGAGAGAACAGACAAAACGGCGTAGCATATCTAAGATGGTTAAGGGAAAATCCTGTCACAATAGAACCGGTCCCAGATTCCATGGATGAAGTGATTGTTACCGTTTATGACACACTATCTCAGGAAACCTTCAAAATTCGATCTAACATGGTTGTTCTTGCAGTAGGTCTAGAAGCACCTCATGATGTCGATAAACTAGTGAAAGCAATTGGAATTGTACGTGGTCAGGATGGGTTCCTTTCGGAAATGCATATGAAATTCAGACCCGTGGAAACCACAGTTCCAGGAGTATTTCTTGGAGTTACATATGCCAAAAATGTGCAAGACTCTATCAATCAAGCTCGAGGTGCTGCCATGGCAGCCACGGGACCTCTGAACCTTGGTACTGTCAAGATTGAGCTTCTTACAGCTGAGGTCGATCAGGATCTATGTGTAGGGTGTGACCTCTGTCACTACTCTGAAATTTGTCCATATGATGCAGTGTCAATGGTTGAAATCTCTCCTGGTGTGAAGAAGAGCGTCACAGACGATTTGAAGTGCGAGGGATGTGGCGCGTGTACAGCAATCTGTCCAACTGGCGCACGAGATTTGCGTTGGTGGCGTGAAAAGAGCTTCTTGGATCAGGTTGAAGATATGCTTCAGGAGTGATTCGCAATGGTTTCACTTGATGGGCTCTATGCAGGTTGGATGGTGCTTAATGATCTATTAGGAGACCTTCAAGCAACTGGAACTTTCATCCCAGACCTGACTTTTGCCGACCTTAGAAATTCAAAGATGGTAATTGAGTATCTCCGCTCCTTCGAATCCGAAATCGGTATTCAGGAAAATGCAGATAATCAGCTGCGCGAAGAGATGGAACTCAAAATACTTAGACTTCGAGAAACTATGATGGCTTGGATAGAAGAGAAAAAGGGTGTCGAAACAAGAAGAAACTGGCAAAAGAAATTCCAAGATGCCCTAGATGGAACCATTGTTCCAAAGATAGTTGAAGAGCAAGTTCCGATATCAGACCTTCCTCGTGAGAAAGATGTGGGATTCTTTAGAATTCGTTTGCCAGATGATATACCTGTAGAAGTGGTGAGTGAGATTGCAGAGCATTGTGGTGTTCTGATTATTCTTGATGGGGATAGACATCTCCAAGTAAGTGGTAACAAAGACTGTGTTCGTGATACTATGAAACGCCTTGGCGAGCTCTTCTATGGAAAGAACAAGATGAAGAAATAACCGGCTTATGTAATTTTTTCGAACTCAAATCCCATATCTTGTGATGTGGACTGATAATTCACAAGTTTCCAACCACTCTTGGACATTACAGCCAATGCTGCCAATGCTTGTGCCATGATAAATTCTCCATCATCTCGGGTGATTTCAAGAAAAACCCGTCGGTTCCCTATTACTGCTGGATCAACTCGTCCAGCAATGACGTCTCTATCTTTCACAACCGTTTCCATATGATGGCTCATATCGTTTTACCACATATATTATATGGGATAAATGTTAAAAAGGATTGCGATAATTTATATTTTGTACCACAAGTGAGCCTGGGTTGGTGATGGAATGTTGGATTGTAAGCATGGTGAGATGTCCGTAGAGGCCATCGATTTCATCAAGAGATATTACTTGTCAGCAAGTAGAATCCAGACGTTGGTTCGCATCGTTGACGAGAATAATCAGCCCGTGAATAAAGCAAAAGTCCAACTAGACATGACACAGCACGAACAATATGCGTTCTCTCTCACGGGCTATACGGACAAAAACGGGGTAGCAACATTCGATATAGGTGAAACCGACTCAGGCAGTTTCAAGGTAGATGTAAGGAATATTCAGCATCCTTGCTATAAATTAGAATCCGCTGCTATCATGATTGGGCCGAGATACACAGAGATTTAGATTCCCAAGATCTCGGAGATTGGGTCCAAGGAAACCCGGTTCAGCTCGAAGCCCAATTTTTCTCGGTTTAAGTCCATGGCAGCCCCTAGAACTTGAGTAATGAATAATGCAGGCAGCTCCAACGAAGCACCTTCATCATCCTTCAAGCCCAGAACCTGCACGTCGAATTGCGTGTGGCAAGCTGGACAATTTGTTACTATACAGTTTGCTCCTGCATCCCTAGCAGATGTGTTCTTTTCTCGAATGATTTGAGTGGCTACATCTTCACTTGCGATCAGTAAGGGAGAACCGCAACACCTAAGTTTCATATTCCAGGGAACGCTCTGTGCTCCTGTAAGTTCAAGGAGTTCGTCTACTTTTCGTGGCAATTCGGGGTCATCAAAGCCAGCCACATTGGAGGGCCGCAAGAGGTGACATCCAGGATGGAATGCAATCTTCAATCCATTCATGGGGTTCACAATTTTCTCCCGAATCTCATCTTTCAGATCATAAAGAACTTCAACAAAATGGCGGACCTTTGATTTTCCTGTATATTCGAGACCAACTTCAGCAAGTGCCTTATTTACTTGGGCTCTATGTTCTTCACTCTCATGGAGAAGATGATCAGTATCCTTCAATGACCCAAAGCACCCGTTGCAGGGGGTGACAATATCATGACCTCTGCTTTCCGCAAGGGCAATATTGCGACCTGATAGAGATAGCCAACTTGTTTCATCTATGGACTTCAGCACAACTGTTCCACAACAGGAAGCTCCATCGAAATCGATTAGCCCAATTCCAAGTTCTTTGGCAACTAATCTCATGGATGATTCATAATTATTGAATCGATTCGGAATCGCGCAGCCTAAGAAGACCTCATAGCGCTGTGTCATTTATTCGTCCTCCTTCAGTTTCATTAGTCCTGTCTTATTTAGGACCTTCTTCGTATCATCAATATTCAACTCCGGAACGTCTTCAAGTTCCAAGTCCTCTCGTTCCCAGTCTGTAGGCTCGTATAATTTTCCCGTATCGTAGAGACCCTGCCTTGCAGATGTGTATCCTGGAGGATTCTTACCCTTTGTGAAGGCGATATTCTTCAGACCAAAGAGAATGTCTGTGATGTCGATACTCTGAGGACAGCGTTCTTGACAGGTGTAACAAGTTGTACATAGCCAGATCATATCGGTATCTAGGACCTCTTTCATTCCAAAAAGGAGCATTCGCATGACCTCGTGAATCTGAATATTGACCTTGTCACTCACCGGACATCCGGCACTGCATTTTGCGCATTGAAAACATGCAGTAAGATCTTGTCCTCCAATCAGTTCAGAAGCCTGTTTTGTGAACTCAGCATCAAAGGTTTCGAACTTCTTACCTTCAAACGATTTGAAATTTCCCCAAGCATCCGCCATTCTTTTAGCGCCCCCTTGGTCGTAATGGACTAGGTCCTAGTTTCTCAGCCAATTCCGAGAACTCTTTCACCGTTTCAGCCCAGATTGGTCCTTCACTTGCACTAATCTGCGTAAACTGGAGCCTCTCAGGTTCTAATCCAGACTTCTCAATAATCTTCTTTGCAATTGCAAATCGACGTTCAAATGAAACGTTCCCATCAACATAATGACAATCGCCAAAGTGGCAGCCTGAAATCCACACCATATCAGCACCTAATCTGAATGCTTCAAGGATGTGAGTAACACTGACTCTGCCAGTACACATTACACGAATGTCACGTACTGTTGTTGGCTGCTGTAAACGTGACACGCCAGCAGAATCCGCACCTGCATATGTGCACCAGTTGCACATTATTGTAAGAATCCGAGGTTGCTGTGCAGGCATATCCTGAAGGCCTGCACGTATCTGAGAGATAATTTGGTCATCTGTGAAGTGCTTCATGGTAATTGCACCAGCGGGACACCCAGCGGCACACTTACCACATCCCTGACAGAGAACAGGATTACTAACAGAATAATCATGACCGCCATCACCAGGCACTACCTCAATGGCATTGTAAGCGCAGTTAATCTCACATGTTCCGCATCCAACACATATCTCAGGGTCGACAACGGAAACAATAGCCTCAGCCCTTCTGACACCCCTGATGAGTGGTACCAATGCACGCGATGCTGCAGCCTGTCCCTGGGCAATAGATTCCATTATGCTCTTGGGAGCAGTTGCGGCGCCTGCAACATATATTCCGTCTGTTTGAAAATCAACTGGTCTGAGTTTTGGATGTGCCTCCATGAAGAATCCTGAGAGGTTCAATGGCACTTTGAATAGTTCAGAGAGTGCTTTGTTTTCTCGAGGAATCATTGCAGTGGCAAGAACAACGTGATCCACGTCCATGGTCAACTCAGCGCCTAGCACTTGGTCCGTGACTGTGATTTTGAGAGACTTATCTTTCCCTTTCGTGACTTCAGGCGGTGAATCCTTGTCAAATCGAACAAAGACTACACCTTTCTTCCGGGCTTCTCTATACTTATCCTCAGCTTTGTAGAATACACGGAGGTCTCTATAGAAGTGGAATACACGAGAATTGGGGTACTTCTCTAGAAGCTCAAGTGTGTGCTCAAGAGCAACCATACAACAAATACCCGAACACCATGTTCTTGATCCCTCAAGGGACTCATCCTCACGAGAGCCTGCACAATGAATCATTGCAAAGGTTTCTCCATCTTTGATCCCCTCTCCAGAAATGAGATTCCCGTTAAATTCAGGCACCGTCATGACTTCAGGGAGCTTCTTCAGACCGTAGAGACCCTTTTCCTCTAAAGCCTTGGCGCCTGTCGCAAGTAGTACAACTCCTACTTTTTCGGAGGCTTCCTCTTTTCCGGTCTTGATAACAACTTCAAAATCGCCAATTGATCCCCTAGCCTCGGTGATTTCCGAATTCAATCGGATCTCGATATGCGGGTTCTTTTCAATCCTACCAGAATACTCAGCTATTATTTCAGATGATGGGCGGTGGTCAAAATTCACTGTGTGAAGGTCATTTAGAAATCCTCCAACCTTGTCTTCTCTCTCAATTAAAATGACTCTGAATCCCTTTTGTGCTATAATATCAGCTGCAGCCATTCCTGCAACACCAGCACCGACAACAAGAGCCACGGGCTCGACTTGTGTCACTGCCTCTTCTTGTGCTTCAAGCAGTTTAGCTCTTGCAGCTGACATACGAACGAGGTCCATAGCTTTTGCTGTTGCTTCATCCTTGTCTGCCTGGTGCACCCATGAGCAATGTTCTCGGATATTTGCAAGTTCAAACAGATATTTGTTAAGACCTGCTTCTTCAATGGTTGCTCTGAAGAGGGGTTCGTGAGTTCGAGGTGTACAGGATGCGACCACAACGCGATTCAGGTTATGTTCCTTGATTGCCTCTTTGATCACAACTTGGGAGTCAGAAGAACAGGAATATAGAAGATTCTCAGCATAGACGACATTGGGCAATGTCTTTGCATATTCTGTGACTTCAGCAACATCAACCGTGCCCGCAATATTGATTCCACAAGAGCACACAATAACTCCAATTCTGGGTTCAGCAGCCATCAGCTCTAGATCGGTTTCAGTGAGAGCCTCGGTTTCTTCAGTTTTCGTAATCACAATATCCATGGCCGCTAATGCAGCTGCAGCGCTACCCTGAGAAACTGAGTCAGGAATATCTTTGGGCATATGTGCAGCACCACAGAGATGAATACCTGGAACACTTGTGGTCGACATTACCAACGCGTCGTTTTCTGCAGCAACAAACCCGTACTCATCGGTCTTGATACCAAGCTTTTCAACGAGATCTGATTCCTGAGCGGGGACCATCGCAGGACAAAGAACCACCAAATCATATTGATCCTTTAGAACTTCGTGACCTTTGGCGTTGCTATGGCGCACCAATAAATCACCAGTGGCAGCATCTTCCCAAATCTCACTTGGAAGACCTTTGACATAATTAATCTCGTATTCATTCTCACCGCGAACCAGAAACTCCTCAAATCCCTTTCCGAATACGCGCATGTCATTATAGAGGATATCAATGTGTACATCAGGAGTGTGTTCCTTTGTTATAATGGCCTCTTTGGTCGCATAAGTACAGCATATCTTCGAACAATAAGCGCAGTGGTTCACATCTCTAGAGCCCACGCATTGAATGAAAGCAATCTTGTGTGGTTCACGCCCATCAGAGGGCCGCATCACTACACCGTTTGTAGGTCCGCTAGCTGAAACCATTCGTTCGTATTCCAGCGCACTAACAACATTTGGAAAACGACCATATCCATATTCGGGAACTGATGAGGGGTCGAGCAAATCGTAGCCAGTTGCTACGATTATTGATCCCGCATTTATCATGATGGTTTCATCAGGTATATCAAAATCGATTGCTTCTGCTTTGCATGTGTTCTTACACATCATACATTCAATGCAGTTCGCGATGTCAATAGTAGCGATATTCGGTACAGCCTGTGGAAATGGGATGTATGCGGACTTTCGCATCTTCAGCGATTGATCATACTCGTTTGGAATTTCAATAGGGCAGACTCGTTGACAATCACCACAGCCAGTGCATTTGTCAGCATCTACGCGTCTTGTGCGTTTCAGGACTTTGACCACGAAGTCGCCTTGTTTTCCAGTTACTTCTTGTACCTCTGAATAAGCAAGAATCTCAATATTCGGATGACGAGAACAGTCAACCATCCAGGGACCTTGAATGCACATGGAACAATCGAGGGTAGGAAATGTCTTGTCTAACTGAGACATATGTCCTCCAATAGAGGGCAATTTCTCAACCATATAGACTTGCGCGCCCATATCAGCTAAATCAAGGGCTGCACGCATTCCTGCAATTCCTGCGCCGATAATGACAACCGGCTTTGATGCTTCTGTCATAGATGTGTCCACTCCGAGGAAGACAGGTCCGGCAGTTCAGAAATGCACGATAAAATGTTTGCCCTCTAAACGTCTTTTATACGAATACCTATATCGCCCTGATTAGCAATGTGTATCCGAGATTTAAGTGATGGACAGAAGAGATGTATCATCCAATTTAGCTAAAGTGGAAGCGCTGTTCAATGAAAGACGCCACGATGAGGCAATGGAACTCCTGCAAACCTGTATCAACACCTCACGATTAGAATCCAAGGAGTTCATGGAATATCTAAGAGATTCAACCAAAGATTCTGAAATACTTGATAGACTAGTGTACATGTATTCTATGAACTTCGTATAAAACGAGGAGAAGTGGAATCAAAGATGGGTGTGAATGAAAAAATGGAGTACTGGGGTTTTGAGATAGGACCGATTCGACCACCAAGCGAAGCATATAGCCTTCTAGTACGGGTAACAAGAAACTGTCACTGGAATCGATGTGCTTTTTGTCCAGTCTATAAAGAACGAGAGTACTCAAGACGCCCCGTGGATCATGTAAAAAGAGATATTGACTCCATTTCGCGCTACATAGAACATCTCAGAAGTGCAATTTCTGAAGAAGAAATCATGGCAATGAGTGAGAACATGAATTTGGTGGATCCACAGGCTTACAGATCAGCTCTTCTCTGGTTTCGAAACGGTTTGAAATCCATCTTCCTGCAGGATGCTGATAGCTTAATCATTCCACCATCTGAAATTATCGAGATACTCGATTATCTTCGAGAGAAATTCCCATCAATTGAGCGAATCACATCGTATGCGCGATCAAGTACGATTGCAAAAATCAATGAAACCGACCTGAGATGTATAGCAGATTCAGGACTCAATAGATTACATATTGGCATGGAATCTGGCTCAGATGAAGTTCTCAAGAGAGTAAGAAAGGGTGCTTCTAAGAAGATACACGTAGCTGCAGGGCGAAAAGTCAAGGCTGCCGGGATAGAGCTCTCAGAATATGTAATGCCAGGTTTAGGCGGTGTGAAGTTCTCTAAAGAGCATGCGATAGAAACCGCGGATGCACTTAACCAAATCAATCCCGATTTTATACGCCTTCGTCCGCTGGCGCTTCCTCAAGGAAGACCGGTTTTTGAGGGATTTGAGAAATGTATCGACGTGAAAGTCATGCACGAATTACGGCTATTCGTTGAGCATCTTGAGGTAAAGGATACACGAATCATCAGTGACCACATACTCAATCTACTTCCGGAAGTTGATGGTCTACTTCCTGAGGACAAAACTAGTATATTGAAGGTCATTGATCGGTTCCTTGATTTAGATTCTGCAAGTCAAACAGTCTATCAATTGGGAAGAAGAATTGGCATATTTCAAGGCTTGAAAGATTTGAACGACTCGCAGAAGATGTCAAGGGTTAGGAAAATCTATGAATCGCAGGGTGTATCGCCAGACAATATTGATGAGATAACGGGCAAACTAATGCAGCGGTTCATATAGACCTCAATTGAACCCAAGCTATTCTCTGAATAGTTCCATGTAATGAGTATCAGCATATTTTCCATCGATGTAATATTTCTGGTGAGCTGTTCCATAGAGTGTGAAACCAAGCTTCTCGTAGACGTGTCTAGCTCGAGGATTATGAGAGTGAACACCCAATTCGATACGTCGCATATTCAAATGGGTCCATCCAAAGTCAATCAGCAAT
>CAYMLT010000087.1:0-10636 GCA_964391265.1 uncultured archaeon | reverse complement strand
CTTGTAGAATACACTCCTGATAGGAGATTGTGATATTTCGACCTTCTGAATTCTCCTCGAAATCTTTTCAATTTCTCTCGGTGCATTTCAATTCTCTCAACAAACATTGGAAGTGTACCAATGACGATTCTATCTTCATGGTTCTCGTTAAACTTCTTAACAACTTCAGGAAGATGTCTTTGTGGTTCTAAGTGATCTGATCCATTCATGAGAAGGTACGTACCAATCTTGGACCACGGCTTTAGTTGTTTAACTACATCTTCCAATACTGATACGGCATCATCAACATCCTCTGGAAGATTAGCTGCATTTCCATAGGATAACGGTAGCCAATGTGCAAGAATCTCACTTCCATCCGAGCCTTCCCATATGAATTCTGAACCAAGCTCTTCTGATTCCTCTCCAGTGCCTCTTGCGAAAATGACAGAATCTATTCCAAATTGAGAGAGAATTTGTGGCAATTGGCTTATGTGACCAAAAGGGTCCGGTATATATCCTGTGTTCATCCATCCACCAAACTTGTCTGCAATCTGTCTTCCTCGAAGTAGATTTCTGATAAGACTCTCCCCCGAAACTAGAAACACATCTGGCAAAACGTACCACGGACCAATATCCAGCCGTCCGGTCTTTACCAATGATGCAATTTTCTCTCGTTGATAGGGCTTCACATCCAAATAATCCTCCAGAGGTACTGTCTGCCCATCTAAGGTGTAGTGAGAGAATTCAGAGTCATTTTGAAGTATATCGAGGAGATTATCCATTAGCTTTACCAATTTCAATCTGAACTGCTCAAATGTCTGATACCATGCGCGATCCCAATGTGTTTCACTAATTATTATGGCGTTGAAGTCCTCGTTTTCCATTTTCTACACCTAATCTGCACTCAATATTATTGCTTCTAACGACTAGTTATTTGCATCGTTTTCTCTCTTGATTGATCAAGTTAAAGGTGGCTCTACTTATTCTGGTGACCAAATTGAATTCCAGTCATTCCTAGAATAGAATTACATCTGAAGGATACCCTGCAGAGATTAAGTATGCGACCACAAATGCAAGTATGAAGATGAGAATCATTATTCCAATCATTTTGGAATAGCCCTTTGTCACTAATTGAGATTCTCTATCCATACTCCTGATTAATGGGAAGAGCTTCACGTAGAAAGTGGCCGTTGAGAGGATCAATGCTATTATTGCAAATGATCGATTAATTGGATCTGCAAAGAGAAGTATGACAACCATCAAAGAAATGAAGATTAGTTTTGTACCTGCAACCCACCAGACGAGATACTTCACAAAACTATGAATTTCCGGATCCTGCTGTGATTTTTCCCATGCTGTGAAGATCCCCACAGCATTGGCTTTTGTTGAACCCGGCTTGAGATACATTGTAAGTACGTTCGATAATTCCAATATCAGGAAAATGCCGATTATAATCAAAACTAGACTCATTCAGAACAGGCAGATTACGGTATCTATCAAAGGTGTGTTGCGAAGACTCTTCTCACACTTTTTCTACCTTCACACCACCTGGAATTGAAACAGGAGTAACATCAGGTACCACCCCCATCGCTGCTTCATACTCTTTTGCTATTGTATCTGCGAATGTGAGGATGTTCTTGTCATTTACCAACGCAAGGACTGCTCCTCCAAGACCTGCTCCCGTAAGACGAGCGCCGAATACACCTTCCTGCTTACAGGCTGCTTCTACTAGAAAATCGAGATTCGGGTGTGATACTTCGTATAGGTCGCGAGAACTATCGTGCGACTCCCTCATAGTATTTCCAAATGCCGTAAGGTCGTTCTCTTTGATTGCATGTATTCCCCTTCGAACTCTTTCATTCTCTTTCACAACGTGAGTAACTCTATCTGCTAGCACATCCCCAAGTGTATCTTGTGCTTTAACAAGATATTCTGGCTCAATTTCACTCAGAGTTTGTATTGACCAACCCGCTTCCTGTAGTTCCTTTAATGCATGTATGCACTCTTGCCTTCTCATTCCCAAAGCATTGTCTGCTGATCTGGAGACTTTTGAATCAATAATAGCAAATGTTACTCCAGAAGGCACCTTGATATTGTTAGTCATGAAATTGCGACAGTTAATGCTAAGTAATGAATCTGGCATCCCCATCTGTGAGGTAAACTGATCCATAACGCCACATGAAACCCCACAGAATAATCGTTCCGCCTCAAAAGAAATCATAGCAGCAGCTTTAGGATTTAGGCTTAATCCACTAAGCTTTAGCACGAGGCTTGCTAGTGAAACCTCAAAAGCTGCAGATGAACTCAGACCACTGCCTCTTGGAATATCTCCATGAATAACTGCGGTTGCGCCTCCTACTTTGTGGTTCCGTCTCTCAAAAGCCCAGTAGATACCCCTTGCATAACTACTCCACAATCTTAGTGTATTCGGTTGATTTCCTGTTGGAAGGAATTCTGCATACTCGTTCATATCCATGGCGTATAGATGGACTGTTTCATTTGGCACGCCGAGGGTCCACACATACTTGTCAATCGTGGCAGCAAGGACCATCCCTGCATTGTAGTCTGTATGATTTCCCAATACTTCTATTCGTCCTGGAGCTCTTGCCAGATATGGTTGCATATCAGTGGAACCAACATTCCTCTCAAGTTCCTCAAGCATCCCATCTGGAACCATCATGATGATAGAGCCTCCCTGAGTTCCTTTGCCTTTTGCTCAGGTGAAGAATCGTTTGTGTAAGTCCACGTCCCTGCCTCTACCCCTGCTAGATATTTCAGTCGTGTTCGGTCTCTCCACGGTGGGTAGAACTCAACATGGAAATGCCAAAGGCCATCCGTCTGTTTTGAAGGTCTTGTATGGAATACCATTGTGTAGGCAATATCAGCAAATACTCTCTTGTATCGCTTGGCAATATCGGCTAGCATCATGCCAAGCTCTTCAAGGTTTTCTTCCATCTCAACAATGCTTGGTACATGTTTCTTCGGGTAAACATGAACCTCGTAAGGTAGTCTTGCACCATATGGTACTATCGAAACAAAATTGTCACTCTCCCTGATCACACGTGCTCGGGCCTTGAATTCATTCTCGATTGTATCACAGACTAAACACACTCCGTTCTCCATTTTGTATCTCTTGAATTGCTCCATTTCTCTCTCGATTCGAGGGGGAACAAAGGGCATTGCATAAACTTGAGCGTGCGGGTGATTGAGACTCACGCCAATAGCTTTGCCGCGATTCTCAAATTGGGATACATATTCTATTCCATTTTTTGAGTCAAGATCCATGAAGGTTTTCAAGAATTCCTGATAGACTTTCTTCAATTGGCTTGGATTCATATCCTCAATTTGCTCATCGTGGTTTCTTGATTCAATAATTACCTTACAATATCCGTGTGCAGTAGCACCTATCACAAGAGGAGGCTCTAGAAATATTGGACCGGAATCCGGTTGAAGTGCAGCGAATCGATTATCCAAAGTGAGGACCTTCCAATCACCCTTTGTTTCTTCTTGATTTGGGCAGAAGGGACATTTCCTTTCCTCATCCTGAAACGGTCTAGATGCCCTATCTGGTGTGACAATTACCCATTCGCCAAGCATACTGTTCCAACGGACCTCGCTCATTCTCTGCACCACTGTACGAAAAGGCATCCAACTAGTAGATTAAGGTGACGTACAACTGCCATCGATATCAATTCAGATATTCTATAAGGCAGTTCTGAATTCATAGAATGAGTTGACCGATTCTAAAACAATTAAGGAGCTTGAACAAGTAGGCGCTGCTTCATGGCTTGCTCGGGAAATTAAGTCTCTCGGAGGTTGGCAACTACGAGCCAATGACGGCGTCACTCGACGTGCAAACAGTGTTCTACCACTTGAATCACCAGAAGGAAGTTTCCGGGACTCAATAGATTATGTGGTGGACTTCTACACATCAAGAAATATACTTCCTCGATTCCAGATGACTGAATCTAGCATCCCTACGGGGTTAGATGACAAATTAGTTGATTTAGGATGGGGCTATGGCTTAGAAGTAGCCGTAGAAGTTGCCAACGTTGATAGAGTATTGAACATTGAAACCGATGTCAGGACAGAATTATGCCCTAATCCAACTGAAGATTGGATGAACGCGTATACCTTGGGCTCAGGTTATCGCGATAAGGATCCAGCAATTCGATTTGCATTAATGACTCGTTCTCCTATGAAGAAGGCATTTGCATCTTCGATAATCAATGGTGAGATTGCCAGCGTCGGAATTGGCATTCTTAAGGGTGACTGGATTGGGCTTTACAGCATCGCAACTCGTCCAGAATATAGACGCCAAAAAGCTGGAGTTTCAGTTAGTAGGGCACTCATATCGTGGGGAAAGAAGAATCATGCAAGTAGGTCATACCTCCAAGTTGAAACGGACAACACGCCTGCTAAACGCATGTATTCGCGTCTGGGATTCAAGAATTGCTATACATATTGGTATAGATACTATCAGATTAAAAAATAATAGGCATTCGATGCAAGAGCCATGGAGTAAAATCCTCCCCTCTGCATTCGAATGTCTGCGATATTGGGAGTTTAGATTCTCTTGAGCCAGGTTTCATAAGCTTTTTTGATATCCGCTGCTTGCTCGTTCTCACCAAACTCTGCAGGTTCGACCATAAGGTCGTTGCCTTTCAGAATTGCCTCAATAACCATTATCCCTGGTGCTTCAATCTTCAAGCCTTTATTACCGTCTCGTTCGAATCGCTCAGTGTAAACCAAGTCCGCATGCTTCACGGCTGAGTAGAGGAGGAATGCCGCTTTTTTCTCAGCAGTCATACTTGGGGTGCTCACTAATACCTGTGTTTTTGGTGTATCAGGTATGGTTTCCGCAATCACTTCAATCGGTCTACTTGGCTCTTGCTTAGTTGGTGTATGAGCAAGCTCGTGAGGTGAATCGGTTATCTCCAGTGGTTTTGCATCGTAGGCAGTGGCTTTTTTGCTGTCATACGCCAGTACTCCATCATCAAAGCTCCATTTTTTACTGATGAAATCTCTGAAGCTTGCAATGTTAGTTGCTACATTAGCATCGCTATCATCCTTCTCCATCATTTCTACTAAGTTAGACAATGAACGCCCTATTGTAGTAGCTCCAACACTGTGCCCTGCTTTTTGTACGCTCTTGCTCATTCGAAGAGCATGCATTCGTGTAGGCATATTTACATTTCTGCCAATCCACACCCAGCAGGTGTCATTATATTCGTCCAGAACGATTATGGCGTTATCGCTATTGACTAGAGAAACATCAAGTTTCACATGATTGAGTTCTCCATTATCATCCTGCAACATAATTGCAAATGGCTTGCGTGAGAGGGGTTTAATCGTAATTGCCTCCAAATAATTAGTCCCGGTATCAGAACTTCCTCTAACTCCTTTTTAACTGATATTTGGACAGACCCGTGAATACAACTGGGACTTAGTAATTGATTTAGGGCTAATTTGCGAGACTTGTCGAAGACATATCTATTTCTACATCAATAGCCATCAATGATTGTGTATCAGTCGTTCCATCTATAGGACGGATTTTCTGGGTGATGATCTCCACAAGAGTTTCCATATCGCGGCCTCTAACTTCTGCAATGATATCAAACGGTCCGAAGACCTTGTGAGCTTCTTCTGTCACCGAGAGCTCCAAAAGCTTTCGAAGCACTAAATCCTCCTTTCCACTTTCTGTCTTGATCAGGACATAAGCTTTCACCATGGTTTTTCACCAAGTTATCGACTTTGCTCCGTGAATGAAAGTGATTGATAACTGTTGCTCCTCAAGGATTTTCCATCAGGCAATCAGCGATATATGATAACACCAATATCGTGCAGCTCTTAACGCTTGAGGCAACCAACGAATATTGCGAATTTCGCATTATAATATAGTTAATTATTGCGACATCCGTAAGAAATTCCTTAATATGCATATATATCGCGAATTATCCTGCTCATGTCTTCCTGCTTCATTGTAGGTCGTACATGACTCAGGAACTTAGACTTACTTCGGGGTGCTGAAACTGGGACAAAAAACACTGAGCGCAGTTCCTTGTCCAAAATGTGACGGACAAGTAAGAGGAATAGTCGTCGACGAAGATGCAATAATCAATGCAAAGCGTGTTCCGGTTTTAGTTTCTGCTCGATGCATCCATAATCATCCAGTCGTCCTCTTTGTAGATCGCAATTTCACCATCCGCGACATCGAAGCCGCTGCTGAGGTTGTCCGAGATGTCGACGTTGAAGGTGCTGTCGATAAAGCTCAGAAATGGATGGAGAGCTTCTAGGAGTTAGTGAATTGATACACAGTATTTACGTAGTGAATGATGCTGGTGAAACCCTAGCTGCAATCAACCGTGGAGACTTCGACATGGATGATGCTCTTTTTGGAGGTTTCCTTTCGGCTATACAGATGTATAGTCAGAAATTATCTGGAAAAGAGGTAAGCGAACTCTCAATTGACGAATATCGAATGATGATATCAAACATCGGAAATGCATTTGTTGTCACTATACATGATCAGGACGATACCGATGCCGTAGCCGGAAATAGAAGGATTGCCAAAGTACTTGACGGGGTCATTACTGACATTGTCACTGATGATACTGTCGAGCTACTCAAGGAAGCAGCTAAGGACAATCTAAGCGGAAGTTCCCGTGCCAGCGATTGGGCATCCAAGATGCTTTAGAGGTGAAATGGATTGGCAATAGAATTGCAATATGCATCAGAATTAGTAACTGCTTTCATACTAGTAATTTCAGCAATTGTGTTATTATCATACACGAGAAATAGAATCCGAAACCTTCCTGATGAAGAGAAAAGCCTAGGACGACCGCTATATGTGGCAACGGTAGCTCTATTAATATTGGGAATCGCTTCACTAGTCAACTACGGAATCCATGCTGGCTATTTGGCTTGGGATCCACTTCTCTCTTACTATCAGTTATCAGTGATAGGACCTGGATTATTAACAATATCTGCGCTGATGATTCTAGGCTGGAAGAAATACTATGTAGTGCCAATAGGCATGATGGCGGCTGTAGCAGCTATAGCTTTTCTCATTCCACTACTAAGCCTTCCAATGAGCCCACAAATTTTCATTGAACCGTTTAACTTGGCTCTCTTTGCTTTGCCAATAGGCCTTTTTGGGTACTTAACAAAACAACAGAAACGAGTTACTAGTTTCGCATTATTCATGATTTCTACTACCTACCCATTATTTGCCATAACAGGAGCAACCTACAATTTACTAATCATCTCTGTGATTATTGGTTTACGAATGTTCGCTGCAGCCTTGGCAATAGTCGCATTTTCTAAACCTGATATAGGCTTCTCCCTTGAATTGGGCGGATACAGTTTCTCCATGACGGGAATTGCATTCTTCCTAACGTCATTTCAACTCGCGGCTTTTATCCAGTTTGATCCACTGCTAAATCCAGTAACGCCCGAAGCCATTGAAACCATTGTTTCTCTCTTGTTGGTAACAATTTCAGCCACTCTTGGTATGATTTCAGGGACGTACACTCTTGGAAGATGGAAGAAGAGTCGAAATACCGTTACACTCATGTTAGGGTCGTACTTGTTTATTGCAGGGATTGCCTTTCTTTTAGTTGCACTCGTAAACATCGATTTCGTCACTGGGATAAACTGGCTTTATACCTCCCAGATAGTCAGTATCGTTGTTCTAGTCTTCCTCAATATTGCAGCCTTCTTGGCGCTCGATTGGAAGAAAGGTGTGTTGATACCAATCATTATTACTATCCCCATACTGATTCTGCTATTTGTGAGCTATCCAACTCATCCTAATAATATCGAATATCGGACAGTTTTGATGATTATAACAGAGATTCTTCAAAATGTCATACCACTTGGATTGTTTGGTGCCTTGTGGTGGCGAATGAGAAAAACCAACTCCCCCGGAAGAAGCAGAGCATTGTTCCTTGCTATTGGTATTATCTTCCTGCTATTGGCAGTCAGCGGTGGAGTACTCGTGACGTATATTACGAGCACCTTTCTAGTAATTGCTTTCACTTTGTGGATATTAGCAGTTACAGGATATGCAGATAAACTTCTAAAGACTGCAGGGTAGTGGTGTAAACTATGTCATCTAGACCCCCGATATTCAAAACTGTACTCATAGGCGAAGGCGGCGTTGGCAAGACCAGCATCACTGTCCGCTACACTGAGAATCGTTTTGATGAAGACATGAAGATCACAATTGGTGTGAACTTGGCCACAAAGAAAGTTCAAGTCGATGGATCTGATGCAACACTAATGCTCTGGGATCTAGGTGGTCAACCTCGTTTCAGAGAAGTAGTGTCAGAGTACTACCGGGGTTCTAAGATCGCTCTTGCTGTTTACGACGCCTCCCGATTCTTCACTCTTGAACGCCTAAGAGACTGGATTCTGAAGCTAAAGGAAAATGCCCCCGATTGTGATATAATCTTTGTTGGGAACAAGATTGATGAACGTGAAGAAGGGTCCGGTGTTTCTTTGGAAGATGCCCGAAAATTCGCTACTGAATATAATGCACCATGTGTTGAGGTTTCAGCTAAGACGGGTGAAGGTGTTTTTGAGATGTTTCAGGTTGTTACAAAGAGCCTTCTCGAAAAACACATCCGGTCTTGAGTGTATTTCTACTCCTTTTTAAACAGGCTAAGTGTTCAGCCTCTCCTTCTCCTTTTTTCAAACAAATATGTCTGCTGAAAACTGCACACTCGCCCTAAATGGAATATTGGTCCTTTTAAGCCCTATTTAAACTCTCCAAAATAATAGTTTTAAGGCTTTTAAATCTGAATAATAAGCCCCATAAATCCCCAAAAACAATAATATGGCGCCATAGCGCTAATTTATATGTTGCTTTCATTTTGCACTTTCTGGGGAATAATCTCAATGTACAATATTCGCGAAGCACATGAAGAGGATCGAGAACAGACCGTCGAAATGCTAATTAACGTTTTCAAAGATATTGACGGTTTTGAAGATGCTTGGGTAGAATCATGGCAAAACTACATGAACAAACCTGAGAATGAAGACTGGAATTATGTTGCGACACTTGATGGAAAAGTTGTCGCCAACCTTGCGTTTTTTGCCAATAATAACAATTCAATACACGGGCGTTCAATACGCTTTGGTGGTGTATGGGCAGTAGCAACACATCCTGACCACAGACGAAAAGGACTGCTGAAACGTATCTACGTGCAGGCATTCCAAAGAATGAAGGAAAAAGGTATAGTACTCTCCATTCTGGAACCGTCTCCCTATTCCGGAGCACAACCCGCCTACGAGCGATTAGGATATGCAGTTGCAGAACGGCGTGTATGCCATGAATTTCACCCTGATGGCCTTAGGCAAATCGAAGGCAGTGTGGATATTACTTCTAGAATTCTAAAGGGCAAAGATGAGTGGCGCCTAGTTACTGAGATTGAGAAAACCATGAGTCGATTTGGCTCCAGAGTCTTTACGTGGTCTGGCTTTCTTATTCCTGGAATCCAGGCAGGCAATTTCCATATATTTGAACGCGAAGGTATTCCTGTTGGATGCGTAAATCTTGCTTTTGAAAATTCTCCTGATGGAAAAGCAATTCATATGATGAATACCTACTATTCATCTAATGATGTGATTCCATCCATTCTCGAATTAGTCAAGCATAACTCCGGTGATGTGTCCAAAGTTATCTGGAATTGTGGCCTTGAAGTACCAATTCAACTCTATTTCAACAACATACACCGTCTGAACAGCAAGATAGATGGCACAATGATGATGAGGGTTGTGGACTTTGAAGGATACTTCAGCTCAATGAAAGTTCCAGCTGGTGTCGACCTTGAGATTTCTTTAGAATTGCAGGATAGAGAGTGTCCTTGGAATACTGGAATCTTCATCCTGAAGGTTGGAAATGGCTCTGTACAGGTGACTCGCAGTGAAACAGGCTCTCATGCAGATCTGAAATTGAATCCTTACGAACTCTCTACGCTTGTGTCTGGATTGAACTCCCCCGCAATTCTACAGGAATTGGGCATAATCCCGTGTAGTCCGGAAGTATCACGGAATCTGAGTGTGATCTTTCCAAAGGATTCCTTCATTTCCTATTTTAGATTTTGATTAATTGAGTGGAAGAATCTATATTCTCTCAATCCAGTTAATCACTCAGGAGAAGATTAGTAGTTGAAGCAAGTCACAATTCCGGGTGAATACACTCAGATGGTGATCGATTATCTGTCTAGTAGATATGCCAAGGTATCGAGGAAAGTATGGAGGATTGAAAACCAGACCATCGCGCTCTTCATTCATGAAGAATATGTCTTTAGAACAAGCTCGTATCAAACACTCACAACTGTTGTCGAATCTGATGGCGAATATGGACAATGCAATATCACAGCTACTGGTAGCGGTGGCGGTGGCGGTTTCTTCAATATCAGCTGGGGTTCCCAGAACTCTGGTGAGAATACCATCATCAAGAACATTGAGAAGATGATTAGTCGATACGTAAGACAATGAAATCTGATACCATTGTTTTTATTACTTCACGACAACCTAATCGAGAGTAGTTCATAGAGGGTATTTAAATGGAGAATCAGTGGGAAAATAACGAGAACCAACAGAGCAATTTCAGTACTTATAGCAATCCGGTGAAAATCTTCATTCAGGG
>CAYMLT010000086.1:7656-10657 GCA_964391265.1 uncultured archaeon | reverse complement strand
TTCGACAACATCTGACAATGGTCCATACGCTGTTCAGGTCTATTGGACAAATGGGACTGAAGCAGGAATATCGGATATTCAGGTCGTAGTGTTCTACCCTACGACCCTCACAGCAGATAGATACTCGATTGATGCATTTACTGAAGACTCCTTCAATATCCGAGTTGATTTCAATGATATCTTCACACCTCAGGGATTAGACGGTAGTTTATCAGATGTTGAATACTCATTTGACGGTGGTACCAATACCAGCCTGTTTGACCACTCCAATGGCACATGGACCGCTGCTGTAAGTACCTCAGGCGTAAGTCCGGGTACGCATAATCTTGATGTCTTTGCAGAAGGATTTGCCTTGGAAAACCAGACGATTTCAATTTCAGTGTTTATTCTTCATGAAACTAAACCTTTGGCAATTCAGTGGTCAAGTGGTGACAACATAAGTTATGTTGAAGCAACAGAGCTCCGAGTAACGTATAGCAGAGTGAATGACGTAAATGTGTCCGATGCAATCGTTAATGTAACCATCGGTGAAAATACTTGGAATCTAACATGGAACCCCATCAATGAATACTATAGCATTACATTCAATGGAACAGATGCACTTCCAGGATTTGGAACATATAATCCAGTAGTGAGAGCCTCTAGCAATGGATATCTAGACCAACAGAATTCAACGCTTTCACTAACATTGAGAGAAGAATCCACAAGTTTCATCGTCTACTGGTCTGAAGGAAGTACAATAACATATCTCGAGAGTACAATATTTGCAATCAGATATCAAATGAGCAATAATACTCCAATTAGTGGCGCAAATGCAACAATCACTATTGCAGGACAAGAGATCCCACTTATTTGGTATTCAGGAAGCAATACATACAATCATACTTTCTACGGAATTGATAATCCCCCAGGATTAGGAAGCCACACAGTAAACATCAATCTGAACAAAACTGGATTTGAAACACAAACAGATACTAATGAAGCTTTGACCATTGATCTAGAACCTACTCAAATGTCCCCAATTTGGACAAACGGACCATCCATATCTTACGTAGACTCCACAACTATCTCTGTGACTTTCGAGTTGCTTGACAATACACCCATTAGTGATGCTAGCGTCAATGTGACGATTGGTAGCGATGAGTGGGTGCTAGTGTACAATGCAACTTCAGAAGCCTACGAGCATAGATTCCATGGCGATGATTCACCACCTGGTTTGGGATCGCATACAATTTCGATTGCTGCGTATAGGTATGGACATGCGAATGGCACAGGTATAACTTCTTTGACAATTAGTCCCGAGGGAACCAATATTGCCGTATCACTCATTCCAAGCGGAGATATTCCCTATGTAAATTCCTCAATTCTCTCAATAGTCTACACAATGAGCAACAATACGCCAGTCCCCTACGGCATTGTAAACGTCACCATTGATACTTCATTTTGGGTTCTGGAATGGAATCCAACATTCCAAGATTACAGGATGCAACTCAACGGAACAGATGATCCTCCTGGTTTTGGAAATCATACCATTATTGTTAGAGCAGGAAAATTTGGTTATGCTAATCAGTTTGATAATTCCAAGACGATTCTTCTCAGAGAGGAGTCAACTTTCCTTTCCATTAACTGGAGCAATGGGAATGACCCTAGTTTCTTCGACTACACAGTCTTGTGGGTAAATTACACCATGTCGAATCACACTACAATTACAGACGCAGAGCTAAATGTAACAATTGGTACAAAAACATGGCCACTTCTTTGGAATGGAACTTCAGGATTCTATGAGATTCGGTTTAATGGTTCTGACGGGTACCCAGGATTTGGAACTCACAATCTGGCAATTCTTGCAGATAAATATGGATTTGAGAATCGTACTAACGCAGTAGAAACTCTGATCATTCCAGTTGTACCTACAATACTTAATGTGTCATGGACTAATTCCAACAATATCACATATATCGAAAACACGATTCTGATTGTCAATTACACCATGTACAATGGAACATACATTCAAGGAGCAACAGTCAATATCACAGAAGGAGGAGGATTCTGGGATCTCGTCTGGGATGATTTGACGAAAACATATGGAATGCAGTTTAACGGAACTGATGACCCTCCAGGATTCGGTGACTTTAGTCTAACGATAAAAGCAGATAAGGTTGGTTTCGAGGGCATCACAAACACAACAGAAGAGCTTACACTCCGAGAACAGGAAACCACAACTGACATTATTTGGTCAATGCCAAATCAGAATGATATCTCATATCTTGAAACCACAGTGCTTACAGTAAACTATTCCGTTATCAATGGAGTTCAAATTGAAGGAGCTTCTGTTACAGTTACTATTGGAATAACACCTTACCAGCTCTGGTGGAACGCTGGTTCAAAATGGTATGAAATCCAATTCAATGGTACTGACAGCTTCCCCGGCTTCGGCACACATAATCTTCTTGTTGAAGTAAGTGAATTCGGATACGAATCATTTTCGGATAATACCACACTTACAGTGAATTTGGAAACAACTGCACTTTCCGTGCAATGGGATGGTGGAAATGTAATCCCGTATGTCAACAGCACACTTCTTCAAGTGGATTACTTCATTGTCGGAGGAAGCACAATCTTATCCGCCATGGTAAATGTAACTGCAGATGGAGATACATGGGACTTAATCTATAACCCAATCAACGGATATTATGAAATCCAATTCAATGGTACTGATAACCCACCAGGTTTTGGTCTGCATTCATTGACAATCAATGCATGGAAATATGGTCACGCATCAATTTCCAATACTGATCACACCTTGAATATTTCGCTTGAATTGACAGAAGTATCAATTAGCTGGGCTCCTCCAAACTTGAACAACATCACATATCTGCCCTCGCCGTGGGTGTCCCACGTTGACCTGCCCAAGATCGATATCGATCCTGCGACAGGCCCGGCATTGTACGAGGTCTTGCGGAGCAATCGCAATCTGAGCTTTGCTGGCAGTAATCTGGGC
>CAYMLT010000086.1:0-7646 GCA_964391265.1 uncultured archaeon | reverse complement strand
TATGAGCAATGGAACAGCGATTACTGAAGCAGTCGTAAATGTAACAATTGGATCTATTACGTGGGACCTGCATTGGAATGGTAGCGCATCCCTTTACCAAATTCAATTTAATGGTACGGATAGTCCACCAGGATTCGGAATTAATTCCATCCAAATCAAAGCTGAGAAATATGGATACGTGTCTTTCACCGAAAATAGAACGTTGGATATTCGAAAAGAAGAAACATATCTCTCAATTGCATGGATTGGAGGACCAAATATCACCTACATCAATTCGACGATCCTCACCGTGGATTACTACATTCTTGAAGGCCCTGCAATCCTCCTAGCAACTGTCAATGTTACTATAGGTTTTGATACCTGGGATTTGATATGGGATCCGATAAATCTTGATTATAGAATTCAATTCAATGGCACTGACAGTCCCCCTGGTTTTGGCACATTTGATTTGACAATCAAAGCCGAGAAGTTTGGACATTCCAACATAACTGATCGCAGTCAAGACCTTTTCATTCAGCAAGAACAGACCGATGCGCCAATAGTATGGTCGGCGCCATCCACAAACAATGTTTCATACCTTGAAGACACAACTCTCATTGTAGTATATCGTATGAGCAATCAGACGGCAATAGAAGGCGCGACGGTTAATGTTACAATTGTGTCCACTATATATCAGTTATATTGGAATTCACAAGATCAATGGTATGAGATGCAATTCAATGGGACGGATGTCTTTCCAGGGTATGGCACACATCAACTCAAAATACAGGCAGACAAATTTGGTTATGACTCCTGGACAGATAATACAACATTGACAATACGCATGGAAGATACATTCCTCTCAGTTTACTGGTTTGATTCCTCTGATATCTCGTATGTTCAATCAACAGTGCTTGCTGTGGACTATTATCTAAGAGATAATTCGGATGTGCTAAATGCGGCTATCAACGTGTCAATCAATGGTGAGTATTGGAATCTGATATACAATCCAGGCTCGGGCTACTACGAATTGATGTTCAATGGTACTGATGACCCTCCAGGCTTTGATAATCATTCACTTACAGTTAGTGCTTGGAAAGCTAACTACCAAACGCAGGCGAATAGTACATTGTATCTCAATATAGAGAAAGAAGATACTTCTCTTGTCTTGGCATGGTCTGATGGAGATGAGATCACTTACGTCGGAACTACGATTCTTTCAGCAAATTATACAATGAGCAATGGGACTGTGATTACTGGTGCCGATGTCAGTGTTAGGATAGCATCCACAACTTGGTCATTGCATTGGAATGGAACTCTATATGTAATTCAATTCAATGGAACTGATACTAATCCCGGAATCGGAACTCACAGCCTTAACGTTACTGCTTTGAAGTTTGGATATGTATCCCAGATAACCTTACTCACCCTCAAGATAACTGGAGAACTTGGAGAGGTTCAGAGTATCTGGCTAAACGGCGACACTATCACCTTTCTTGATTTTACTATCCTTTCGGTTAATTACACAATGAGCAACGGCACAGCGATTCCTAATGCAATTGTCAATGTGACAATTAGTGCTACTCACTGGAACCTGACATGGCATGCACCATCGCAAACATACAGGATACAATTCAACGGCACAGATATTCCACCGGGATTGGGAACCCATAATTTGGTAATTCTTGCATGGCGTTCTGGATTCGATAGGGTTACTGATTCTTCAATGTGTCTTACAATCAATGATGCAAACGCCAACTTTGCAATAGTCTGGTCACTTCCTTATCTCGACAATATATCCTACTTCCAGTATACCACTCTTCGAGTTTCATATACAATGGATAATGGATCTGATATCGTCAGTGCAGTTCTCAATGTTACGATAGACACCAACCTATGGCAGCTCCATTGGAATGCAACATCCGGCTATTACGAGATTCGATTCAATGGAACAGATATACTTCCAGGCTTTGGAACACACTCCTTATTGATAGTAGGAGATGTATATGGCTTCCATGACTTGTTAGATATTTCGGAAACACTCATTCTAAGAAAGGACCCAACTTCAATTCAGGTAGTCTGGCAAGACAACTTCAACATAACATATGTTGAGCAGACAAAGCTCCAAGTAATCTACAGAATGAGTAATGGAACTGCTATTCCAGATGCTTTAGTCAATATTACCATTGATGGACAGCCTTGGGATCTTACCTGGAATTCAACAAGCGGTGCATATGAGAAGATTTTCTTGGGCACTGATAGTTCTCCAGGTCTAGGAGAGTTCCTTCCACTAGTAGTTGCAACAGGAAATGATTATGTAGCTCAATCGATCCTGACAAGACTAGTTATCAGAGAGGAACAAACTACGGCTATACCAAATTGGTGGTCAGACTCGTTGTACTATCATACAGGGAGTTCTGTTATTGAAATAGAGTTTAGGGACTCATATGGCTCTCTGATTACTGGAGCAACGCAGAGAATTATCTACATAAATGGAACGCCGCAAACTCTTACTGAAGGAATTATTGTCCCGGTAGGAGTGTATTGGTATCAGCTAGATGGTAGTTGGGGACTAGGCTATCACACCATAGAGGTGAATATAAGTAAGGATGGGTATGAGTTCAGTTTTGTTGATTCAATTCATTTCAACATTACAGAAAACCCGACTGAGATTGTCGTGACATGGAGTTCGACGAGTATAGATTATATTGACCAATCCGATCTTACAGTTCAGTATATCGACACAGTCGCCGTCAGAAACATCGAATCAGGCATGGTTACAGCCAATGTATCTATTGATGGTGCAGCTCCAGTTTCGCTGACACCTGTAGGAAACCTATGGACTGCCAACTTCACAGGAATATCTCTTGATTTGGGGAGTCATGATATTGTGATTCGGGTTTGGGCATTTGGCTACGAGTATCAAGAGAATTACACATTAATTACTGTAGGCGAGGTAGTTACAAATCCATTGACAATTACCTGGGAATATTCGAATGTAACCATTCAATATATCGAGTCACTTAATCTCACATTAGACTACACCTACTATGGAGGAGATGTGCCAGATTCTGCATCTGTAAATGTTACGATTGATGGTACTACATATGATCTGCTTTATTCTGGTGGAACTTGGAGTGTGTCAATTCCTGGAGATCAAATAGGAATAGGAGTCTATAATGCCTACATTAGTGCATGGCTCTATGGATACGCCGCTAAGACCAACCTCACATCAGATGTCAATGTTACACTAGCCGCTAATTCGTTCATAGTGAATTGGGAACCAGTAAGTGGCGAATTATCCTATGTTGATGATGTCAATATCTCAGTTGTTTATACACATGATTATGTCCCGATTACTGATGCAACAGTAATCCTCAATCTGAATGAATCAAGTCCTCTCTCGTTGGCGTACAGTGCCGTCGACCAGATGTGGCATGTCACGCTATCAGGTGCAGCTATTGGCCTTGGCGTTTGGAACGCAACAATAGTAGCAAATCGTACAGGGCATCTAACAGGGACTGAGTGGAAACTGCTCAACATAACAAGAGATATGCTTCAAATTTCAACGAATTGGACGACTGTATCTATCGACTACATTTCTGACCAAGCACTACTAATATCATGTAACGCTTCAAACGGAGTTGCGGTTCTAGATGCCTCGATATATGTTGAAGTGAATTCCATTCTCTTTCCGGTGTATTCTGAAGGTGGAGGTTTCTATTCAGTTACATTGGGCCCAATGATCGACCTAGGAACACATGATGTGAATTTAACAATTAGCGGCTCATGGTTCCAAACTAAAAATCTAATCCTATCTATCACAATCCTTCCGACTTCATCCATACTAGCATATGACATCTCTAATGCCATAATATTCTTTGATCAGGCTGTTTCTGGCACTGTCAATTATACACTTCTTAATGGAACTGCAATTGCAGGGGCAAATTATAAAGTTCTAGCAGGCGGTATACCTATCACCGGTACCATGTCAGAACCAAGCTGGCTATTCACTATTCTGGGAGATGTTCTTGGCATAGGCACCCACTCCTGTAGTATCAACATCACATCTTTCGGATATGAGGCGCAATACTACCAGTTCAGCATTACAGTGAATGAGATTCCAACTGAGGTATCCATTTCAGGCCGAGAATGGGGGTATGTAAACGATACGATGAATATCATGGTGCGGTATATTGACACGCGTGATAATTCAACAATTGTCGCATCATCATTCATTGTCACATGGGCAGGAGATTCAGGATTAGAGGAAACACCAAGTGGAGCTTATTCGCTTGTATTGGGAAGCATGAGTCTTAATGCAGGAAATTACTCACTGACCCTTAACTTGTCCACCATCGGCTTTGGAAATGCAATATCGAACTTGGAGATTGAAGTCAGGCCCCTTCCTTTGACAATTATTACAGGAGCCCCAATCACTCAGTATGAACAAGAGGTCGTTTCAATATACCTCTATATAGTAGACGAATATCATAGCACAAATGTCACTTGGGCTACAGTGAAAGCTCTCTTTCAGGAAGTTGAGTATGCATTAGCCTATAATCCCTCAATAGGATTCTATACGGTCAGCATCTTGCTTACCGTTGAAGAAATTCCCGGAGAATACGGCATTCTACTGATTGCAAACGGAACGAATTTAGTATCCACAACTGGAAGTGTCCAATTAACAGTGATTGAGAAAACCTCCTATTCATTGACCGTATCTCTTCCAGAAGAGATAGCCACTGATAGCGACATTCCACTTTCAGTCACAATGTTTGTTGGAACTACTCCTGCAAGTGGCAGAAGTATAACGATATGGTATAACCTAACTTTCGCGAACGGGAGAACAGAAGACAATTCAGAAATGGCACAGATTGGCTCTGACGGAATAGCATCAATACAAATTCACATCCAAGTAGATGTAATTCAATTGAATGCATGGGCAACATTTGATGGTGCCATTGATGCCTGGAGTGTCACAAGTGATACAGTACATGTAGAAGTCGATGCGCTTCCAACTGAAACAACTGGAATTGTTCCTCCGAATCCCTTAACTCTCACAATCGTCACAGGTTCCTCTGTTGGACTTATCGTTGTGCTAATTCTTGTCAGGAAACGTCGATCAGTAGGCATAGGTGCAACTAGTATTTCGACCGCGACTACTACTTTGCCAATCTCATCTCTGCCAGATTCTCATTCCACCAGTGCGTACAGGATGACGACAGACGGAGTAGTCAATGTTCCAGATATTGTCGAATCTCTTTCAGAAGTCTTAGATATTGCACCAGAGGAGGTGCCAATTTATGAGTCGTTCATTGCAGGAGCCGGGATTGCAACAACTATCTCAATATCTACCAGAAGCAAGAAGAAACAGACCAAGAATCTAGCGACAGATGATGCTCTTCGCGTTAGAGAATTACTGAGAAAAGCTAGGGAAGGAATGACTCGGGCGGAAATCTCAGAGGCATTGAATATCAATATTCGAAAAGTAAGAGATGCAGTCAAAGAACTTCTAGAATCTGATGAAAGCATCATTGAAATAAAAGATGGCAAGCGTCGCAAAGTATTATTCAAGCCATAAGGAAAAGCAAAGATATGTGTCACTATTTCTTCAACTGGCTATCGATTTTTCGAGCTAATCAGTTCAGGATAGCTATAAATAATCACCATTCCCTTTGAAATTCGAAGATGTCCATTGTATGCTTATGAAAGACTGGAAACAATACAATTGCATGACACTTGGAGTCTATTACCTAGCCAGTTTCTGCTGAGTAGGAAATTTCGTTCGTAGCATTATTGGACATTTATAATACACCGAATTTGAGGCAATAAAATGAAGCGGAGCATAATACCTCTGATCGTTATCTTGGTCCTATTTGCATGCTTGCCGATAGCGAGTATAAACGAAATTGACACTCAAGGGAGAAGTCATTCCTTGCCTAATTCACAGAGGGTGTACAATTCAGCAGCAGCTTCAGGTTATGGTGATAATAATCAGGTTATGCAGAATTTTACAAGGAAAATTCCAAATTTCACAGTAGGCCTCTCAAATTCGTATCAAGATACTATTAATCATGTATATACAATGGATTTGTCGCCTTATCTTATACCTGGATGGACATTGTACAAAGTTGATCTTGAAGTAGATAATCTGACAGCTACTTTGGAAAGAGAGGTAGTGGGTGTAACTTCAGTAACCTCCGGATTTGATGAGTTCCAGATATATGAACATGGAACTGGCATTTATTACAATCAGCTTGTACAAGGATTCTATAATCAGAGTCATTCGGGTCTGCTAACTAATTATTCAGTATACTATGATTCGCCTTCATATGACCCTATAAATCAGAATTATGCATATTCAGTGATTCGGTCTACTTATTCGAGTTCCGCATCCAATATAACAGACCCAGTCGAGATACCGTATGCAGGCTTCACCAAGACATGGAATACCACAACGACACTGGTCAACTTGTCGGCTTCAACTCAGTACTATGCTTGCATTGATGGTTCAAATCTCTTGGATTTGAGTCCTGGGGATATATTGGGTTATCCACTCATTCGTTGGTTTTATGAATCCGGTGCAGGAACCTACGTGTCTCGAAGGTATAATACTGATGGACCTACTTGGGGTTCTGAAAGACCACTTGAGGCATTATTCAACTACTCGTACATACCTTGGAATCCAAGCACTAACAAGGCGCTTGTTTTTTCGACTCCCGAGGAGGTTCAAATTCAAGTCGATACTCAAGATGTGACGGGATCAACCTGGTCTTTTGATAATGGTGGAGCAAATGTAACATCCTTGGCATTCTCATCAAATCAATCTCTGAACATATATCACAACATGACATTCATGTACAGCAGAACAACAACTGCTTCCAGCAATTGGGACATATCACAATCTGGGGGAGCTGCTCAGTGGAATATAACATCAGCATTGACATACCCTGCAGCCTCCGGTGAATTGACCAAAAGCGTAACAATCACTAAACCAAACGATTGGACAACTACAGGATTGTTCAATTCAACTGATCTCACTACCAATTATGGAAACTACGTGGATTCTGGATTGTCCGTCACATGTAGTTTGATAACAAATGGTACTTGGATACTCACTAATGATGGGGACAATTACCTCACAGATATCAATGCACCGGCAACTGCCAGTATCACTGATAATGTGGATATCACTAATACTATTGGGGATATGCTCAGTAATCCTGCTACAACTGGAACAACAAACCTTACAATTTCCCGACAAGGCAGTATAGAGTGGACTCCAACTAATAAAGCTGTAACCCCTCTAGGTACAACAACCTACACTTGGAATATAGAACCAATGTCAACGAACAATGGCACGTATACTATAGATGTTTTTTGGACTAATGGTACCGAAGCTGGATTTCGTTCTACAAGCATAGTAGTGTATTACCCCACAACTCTCACACCATCAACAACACATATCGATGCCTATGCGGAAAGCAGTTTTGAGGTAAGAGTGGATTTCGTTGATACATATAGCCCAACTGATCTTACTGCGACGTATGCATCCGTTGAATACTCTTTCGATGGAAACCCCAATATCACCCTTACAGACCTATCAAATGGTACATGGGTTTCGATAATATCAACTGTGGGAGTCCCAGCAGGAATATACAACG
>CAYMLT010000085.1:0-10691 GCA_964391265.1 uncultured archaeon | reverse complement strand
TACGGGCCAGTGGCTAAGCCAGGCATAGCGACAGGCTTAATCTTGATTCTTTTTCTTCAGCTTTTCTTCGAGTTGCTTTACTATCCTTTCAATTGGAAATTTCCTTTTCTTCCCATCTTTGCCATACACCCACAAAGGATATCCCCATTTACTAAGAGTTTCTAGGAATCTTATTGACAAGATTGGTTGGCTATCAACCTGAATATTCACCTTGACAGCCACTCTAGGTATCTCATAGGTATATTTCAGAGAATCTCGCAAGGAAGAATATGCACTTTGTTGAGTTGAGTCTAGATATGGAATGTATGTTGGTAGAGTGGGTTTAGAGTCATTGGCAATTGATTCTCTGAGATTACTGTATATCCACTGTTCAAAGACTGAGGTTATGCGTAGTAAATGACTCATTGCAAGTCTTTGTTCTGCTCCAACCCACACCATTCCACTAACTAAATCATCTTGGTCACGAATTAAGCCAATAATGGATTCATCATACTCCGGTTTCCAATAAGGTACTACATATTGATGAAATACAAATCTGTAGTTATGTGAGAAAATATCTCTTACAACCTTGTATTCTTCCCAAAATCGTTGAGCATATTGTATTGTTTTTTCCATTCGCATGAAACAGTCCTTCACAACCAAATCTAGTTTCTCAGTCACTGACTTCTCAAACCCCTTTGTTTTCGGAAATACAGAAAGTCTACACAAGTTCCACTTAGAGAGAGAGTTTTTCTGCGAAAGAGTCTGAATTCCTCCTCTGTTGCCCTCAGGATCAATTAGAATAGGTAGAACCTTCTCAAGATTTGGACCATTTTTGGATGTGAATTCATATGCAGCTGATAAAGCTCCTTGAAAGCTCTCGATACCTCCCAAAGTCTTCGTTACAGAATCCACACAGATGGCATTATACAAATCTCTATTTTCAGATATGATGCCAGTTTCAAGATCCTTACCTACTTTATTCGCAACAAAATCAGAAGTGTACTTAGAAAGGTCCATGAAGTGAGCATATCTCACTCTTGAGGAGCGAATCATTTGTTCCAAGACCCAAATTAGTTTCTCATCTATGGTTTCTGGTTTTGGCAGCTTCATGGCCTCTTCGTATCCTATTGTAATCAGCTCCTTTCTTTCATTCTTTGATAGTCACTAACATAGATAACTTCCACGACATTTCTCAGAACATTCCGAAACTTCTATAACTGAAAGTGGAGCAAAAGCAAAATCACGGGCCAGTGGCTAAGCCAGGCATAGCGACAGTACATTCAGAATTTCTCTGATGTGTTGAAGCTCTTAACTTGTAGAGCTTGGGACTCCCCCAAGTTCGAGGAATGGTCGTGGGTTCGTCGTGGTTGAATTCCAACCCCGAGCCTAAAAATCCCACCTGGCCCGCCATCTAGATTTTTCAGTCTGGTTGAGCTGATTTCCTAATTTGATACCATCCTAAAATGAGAAGAATGGGTATAGGAGTGAAGAATCTAGTATCTACATCCGGTTCAGCAATTGAAATGAGCACTCTTGGTGGAATTCCGAAGATCACGTTGGTTGTCATTGAAACTATCGCTGCTGCAATGCTATTCACTAACAAGATAATTCCTGAAATTGCAAGAAATTCTCTACCAATCCTTCCTTGTCGGTACAATATCACTGCACCTACGAATAGAAAATCTAGAAGCGGGATCAGAAGAGCAAAGGCACTCGAAGATGAAATACTGGGTGAGAGTAATAGCAAAGGTAGTAGAAACGTATTCATTATTGCAGCACTGGGTAAAATCAACCATCCGAACACATTTCCCACCACATCAAAATACCAGTCGGAGAATGTCAATGTCCATGTAAGTGAAGTAATTGAAAATGTGAGATGAGTTCCTCCTCTAGACCACCACTCAAGATATTGAAATCCAATAGATTTAGGCGTGAAAAGAGCAATCAATAGTAATAGAGCATTCTCCCTTTCCTTTAGGAGTGAAAGAATGTTCGATAAGAATTCCATTCTGCTATACACCCTCAAATGGACTTGCCATACCCAGAAGAACTACTTTTCCATCATAGAAGGATTGTACGAATCCCACCTGGCCCGTCATCTTGAATTTACGGATTTCTGAAGATGTATACTCCCCAGCCGAGAGTATCTCTACCCCATTTTAGGTAGACCTCTTTTGCAGTATTTGTTTTCTCGAGAAGCTCCTGATTATCGGAATCATCCGGATGTGACTGAATATAATTGTCGACAGCCCACCACTGAAGAGTTTCATAGTGATCCCAATCATCTTTGTTAGACACAAGTGTATAGAGGCAAGTGAGTCCCATCTCTTCACCTTGATACACATTCTCTTCATGTGGTCGAAAAGAATCACGGGTCATTTTGATTGCTTTAAGATATTCAGAATCAGGTTCTTTCAACCAAGATGGTTCACCAACAATTACAAGTCCTCCTGGTTTTGTCATCTCTTTGAGTGCTCGAAGTGTTCCAGCATGATCTTCGAAGACCCAGCTTGCTCCCAAACACATGGTCACATCGAATAGTTCTCCTGATGCAGGTTTATACTTGGCACCATCCAATTCTATGAATGTCAAATCGGTTTCAGGAGTTCTCTCAAGATGTTTCTTTTTGCAATCCTGTATACAAAATGGGGATAGATCGACTCCCACACCACAAATCCCATACTTTTCTGCTAGTCTGACCAGAACCTCACCCTTGCCACATGCGATATCAAGAACTCGAGAATCTCTTGCTAGATTGAGAAGATTACAGAAGCGTTCGAGTTTCTCTTCCATAAACACATTACAAAGGACATGAAATTTGTGTGTAATGTCAAAGTACTTCCATTTGTCCATGATAGCTCACTCACGCCAGTTCGTTTCATATGCACTCTAGAAATATATGTTAGAGGGTTCAAATCCCTCTTGGCCCGCCATCCAGTTTTAGCTAATCCTACTTGGACATACCCTGAAGTCGCGAAATTCTTTGTTCAGTTTCAACCATTATTCTATCCAATAATTCCTTGATGGTGGGAATATCTTTGACCAAACCAACACCCTGACCACAACTTACAGTCCCAATGTCAAGATCGCCTTCCCTGTACATTTGTTGCGCTTTCTCCCCTGAAGCAGCTTGAATGAGTTGAAAAAGAGGTACTCCTTGTGCCTCCAATTCAAGTAAATGCTGCGCCGCCTTATTGTTCCACAATCTGTGGGTATTCCCAACAGAGCGCAAAGCCAAACACGTATCGGTTTCCGTAGCTTCAACGAAGGCTTGTTTGAGATGGTCATGAATGGGACATTCTTTTGTAGCCATCATCCTTGTGCCCATAATTACACCCTCAGCACCCAGTGCCAGCATGGCGGCAACACCTCTGCCGTCTGAAATTCCGCCTCCAGCAATTACCGGAACATCCAGAGCATCAACTACGGATGGAGTCAACACCATCGTTCCGATATCTAAAGTTCCAGTAGCTCCACCATTCTCATATCCTACAACCGTTACCATATCAGCACCTAGGGACGCTCCTTTTATCGCGTATCTTACTCCAGCACATTTGTGAATCCAGATAGCACCTCCATCCCTGAATTTAGGAACTAAATCCTCTGGAGCTTTATGACCGCTTGTTTCAATGATTTTCACTCCCTCAGCCAATGTAGCATCCACATAATCTTCTAGCTTGTCTTGAGGCATTAAAGCAGGGAACAAATTGATATTTACTGCAAATGGCTGATCTGTTAGAGACTGAGTTTGTTTGATTGCGTCACGCAAATCATCAGGTGATTTGAAATTCGCACTGGCTAACACAGCACAGGCACCAGCATTACTAGCTGCCGCGGTAAACTCAGGACTTGAAATCCTTGCCATAGCTCCTGCTATAATCGGATACTTACATCCCAACATCTCAGTTACTTTTGTCTTTATCATTTAGCTCACCCACAGAGTCTGACCATTGATTAGGCTCCTTACAGATAAAGTCCCTTATCAGATATACCAATCGCTGCGAAATCTTAGTACTCCGGAATGATTCAGATTCCTCTTGACCCACAATGATTTTACATTTTGATTGACTAATGATAGCGCTTTCGTAGAACTCTCGGTTCTTTACGTTTCTTTCTCAGCGGTTTCGGTGATGAATCCTCAACAATTATCCAAGGTGTGACAGGACGCTCTTTTCCTTGCCAGATGCTAGCGAATTTTGACCAGCTGCTATGTCGAATGAACGATAGAGACTTCTTTTTCCTCATTTTAGATTTGCGCGTCATTCTACCACGTATGCTATATTCGCGCGAAGGCTCTTATGTTC
Organism: uncultured archaeon; assembly: GCA_964391265.1. GTDB lineage: Archaea > Asgardarchaeota > Thorarchaeia > Thorarchaeales > Thorarchaeaceae > MP5-2226. The sequence goes on along the minus strand of CAYMLT010000085.1, from coordinate 6,405 downwards.
TTACTTGGTCCAATTTGAACGCCCCCTCCTAATAATCCGCTTGCTTTTCCTTTCCACAACTGTTATTGTGATTATGATGATACCTACCTCAATTCTTAAGAACCATCATAACTTAACTATAGTAAGGCGATTATATGACAAGCACAATAGTTGTAGGAGATAAAGCTCCAGATTTTAAACTCTGGGAAGCACCAGGAAAGAGTATTACTCTAAGTGAGGAGTTGAGAAAAGGACCTGCTGTTCTTGCGTTCTACCCAGGAGACTTCACGGGAGGATGTACCAAAGAACTCTGTACATTCAGGGATTTAATGACAGGTTTCAATGAGATGGGTGCACAGGTCTTCGGCATATCTGTTGATGGTATCTTCAGTCATGCAGCATTCAAGAAGGCCAATGAGCTACAGTTCTCGCTTCTTTCCGATTGGGAAAAGACTACGATACGCGATTATGGCATAGTCCTTCCTGACCTTGCCGGAATGAAAGAGGTTGCAAAAAGGTCGGTATTTGTAGTAGATAAAGATGGCAAAGTGGTGTATGCTTGGGTGAGTGACGACCCAGGGGTAATGCCTCCATTTGACGAGATCAAGAAATCTGTGAAAGATTTGACATAAATCAAGGAATAGGTGGGCACAAATCCCACCAAGATTCCCTCAAATCAACTAACACTGCTGGCTTCATTGGATTTTTCAAGTCGATGCTCTGCTATTACCTTAAACGAAGCTCTCCAAATTACGTAGAAGACAACCCCAAAAGCTGCCGCACCCACCAGTGCTGATACCGGCGTCAAGGGTGTTACGGTCCCAAAAAGAAAAGGCACAGTGATATACACACTATAGTACGCCATAGTTGCCATCATAACTCCTACATTGAGGTAGTTTTTCACGCGATTCTGCATACTTCGAACAGCTCGAATTGCCAACAACGATTCACGGCCTTGATCAGTGAGTTCATACAATCCCGCGCTATTGACGCGAATAAGCGGTCCTAGTTTCCTGACATGGTGTTGCAGATTACCACTGCTAGAAATTCCTAATTTGCGTTTGAGGTCGGAAAAACTGGTAGGATTGTCTCCTAGCTCAAACAATGCATGTATTCTCGTTTCATGAGAAATGGCTTCGAATAAGCCTGCTTCGCCTAAATCGCCACCGTTAGAGGTGAAATCATCATTGGAGTCTTTCATGGATTACACACCTGATTCCAGATTGGATATTTTCGTATATAATACTCCATCACAGGACCACTATCTCTCTCTACATATGTTGTACGAGATTATAACCTGCAATCGTACATTAACTACGGAAGACCTCCCTTTCCGTCATTTCATTGGTGATGCATTTGGAAACAAACATAGAACAGTCGAACAGTGAGGAACAATTTGTAGTGACCTACCTCAAGGGCTTCTCTTCGCGTCCGATTGCAGTACCAACTATTTACGCAATCCGATTTTTCTGTAGTGAGTTGGAATCTGCTCTTACAACTTTCGTGCGAAGTCCTGAATTGCAGGATCTTCTAACCTCCCGTGAGGAAGAAAAAAACGATATACAGCAGAGCCTCCATAAAATTCAGGAATTATTCAACGATTTTCTCATGAATATTGTGCGACAATGACGTAAATTGACCCGCATTTGACCATCCAATTGACTTTTGAGTAGTTTTTCATCAATCCGAACTACTGGAGAGTGATCTTGATGTGTGATTACTGTACTCAACATGGAGCTGGAAAACGGTGGTACCAAAACGTCAGAAACTACTCAAAGGAGTTAGAGTCAACCAATCATGTTCGTGATTTTTGTGAATCTTACTTCTCCAGAGAAGTTTCTGCTGGACCTGACGGATTCGCTTCCTTTGCAGAAAGAATTTCGCGACCAATTAAATCAAATGAGCGCAACCGAGTCGATGAACGATACAGTAAATATCTGCACCATCAGGTCGTCACTACACAAGAGGCAAAACAGGTACTAGCACTAGCAAGTCGCCAAACAGATGAACATGAGCGAGCTGTAGTTCGTCTACCCTGTATATGCAGACATATTGCACATGGTGGCGATAAGGACCTACGTTGTTTTGGTATTGCATTTTCAGACACCTACACTAGGAGGTTTCCAAGCTATCTGGGTGGAAATCATCAATACGTGAGTGCAGAAGAAGCAGGCAACATCTTGGATGAATGGATACAGACGGAATCAGTTGTCCATGCTGTTTCAGCATTAGGAGTTCCATACATCGGAATGTTATGCAACTGCGATATGCAGGTATGTCGTCCCTTTATTCACCGCCAACGGCTAGGCATCATATCACCTTGGTACAAGGGTCACTATGCTGCTGTAGTGAATGATTCAAAATGTGTAGGTTGTGGGACATGTGAGAAGATATGTCCATTTGGAGTCATTACTCTCGATACACAGAGCCAGATTGCAAGGGTCGACCCTGAGAAGTGTCATGGATGTGGAGTTTGCACCAACCACTGTGATGATCAAGCTTTAAATCTCGTCGAATATGAACGTCAATCTGGCTACTGACGTATCCCATATGGAACTAGAATCTCTTAATGAGCAAGTATTCCTTTACTTCATTAGGATACCCGTCTAGACATCCATAGGATTCGTATCCTTGGCTCCTAAGGAAGTCAAGATTTTGAAATGTGAAGCATGCCGTCTGACCAGCAATGCATCCCTTTTCCTTAGCAAGAGCTTCCGCAGCTGTTAGCAAATCCTTCCCATATCCCTGATTTCGATATTCTTCATCAACCCAGAACTCTCCAAAGTTCATAGTTCCGAGAGTGGCATATCCCGAAAGCCCTCCAATCACTCGCCCCTCGTCAGTCTTTACAACTAAATTGATACTAATTTCCGGATGCACCTTACGTAGGTTGCCAATCTTTTCTATCGTATGTGCTCCCATTCCTTCATGAATGGCTTTCTGAAACTCTTCACTTGATTCCTTGTGGATAGTGAATCGAGATGGATTTGCTTTTGCTGGTGCTGTATCCGTTTCATCTAGACTTTTCATCAGAATCAATTCAGTGATACCATCGTGATATCCATCGTAGGTAGCCTTGAGTTTGTATCCCACTGCTTGATAGAAATCAGGTGCTTGCCACGAAAAGGTATAGGTCTGCGACACAACACATCCATTTCCTTTAGCTAATCGTTCCGCCTCCAATACAAGATCTCTTCCATAACCAAGGCCTCGATACTTGGCATCAACCCAGAACGATTCAAGATACTGCGCCCAATATATGGTACTTGTCGTGATTCCTCCAACGATGTTACCGTAATGGTCTTTAAGGACTTGGCTAAGCCATTCTTCGGGGCTATTGAATTCTCCATTTGTTTTTTCCATATTGTATGCTTCCAGTCCTTTCTGAAACTCTTTCACATCATCATCTGTTGGGTCGGTAGTAATTGCATAGCGATTGGAAGTCTTGTCATGATTCATCCTGAAACCATCCATTACAGACTGAATTTAGTAGAATATAATGTATTTCGACCTACGCCAAAATGATATGATAGTTTCATTGGCTATTCTGATTTTTCTTTGCTTTTCTTGTACAGCATCACAGCCGCTCCTGCTGCGACCAACCCTGCCCCGACCATTGCTCCTAGCACATGAGGGGCATCTTCAACAAGATGTTCAACTGGATGTGTTAGTGGATTCCTCTTGTCTTTGTGGATTAACCAATGGTCGCCGAAATCATAGGCATGCAGATTTTCGCAACGATATTGAGCAATCATTCCCCATTTTGGTTGCCCCCAGATTGTGGGTTTGAAACAAGATGGTAACTCAGGTAGGTCCTTCTTGGGAAATTCCCTATCTTGGTTGAATGGAATATCTTTGAAGACTGCTTGAAGGTCGATCATCTTCTACACATCTCGAAAATCATCTTGAAGGCTTATGCAGTTTGCTGTTAGGATAATAGGTTACTACTTTACAATCTGTAGTCTTTTTATCCTGCAATTGATAGACTGTTTGAATCCAGTATTGGTATTTCTTTGAAACCAAGTTCCCAACAGATGATAAAGAATGAAATTTAGTTAGAGGGCCTTGGAGTCTTCCCTCTCTTTTTTCATGCTAAAAGGGTTTATGGCCAGGATTGGCCCTCGTTTGAGATGGTGTTCATCTTGTTCATTTAAAAGAATAAGTATCTAGCCAGTGTTTTGGTTATATTGATGATTTTAGTAGAACTGACCATGAGTAACCTTCCTGGTCCAACTACACCTACAGGACTTCAGACGATTAACGGAGTCATCTACAATTTAGCAGATTATCGTGCTCTCAATCGTGATTAAATTGGAATGTTCAACTATTTTAATAGTCTTACAGTAAATCAAGATTACAACATGTGGGAAGGATGGTACGCTGATGGACCGCTTGCTGGAATGCGACACTACTTCGCAGCTTTTGTCGCATACACTATGGCTACACTCTTTGAAACCACGCCCGGATACCGTACATCACTCTATCGAGACTTCTCTGATACAATTGTTAGAAAAATGAATACAACAATGGCTGAATATGGGAATGAGTCCATTGAATATTGGGAATGGGGGCAATCAAGTTATCCTGATTATTACTTCCCCGACCCTAACAATTCAAGTGGACTCTTCATGGGTGGGTTTAGAGGTCCTGCAAACATCATGTGGACAGGACACTATGGATTGATGATGGCGCTTCATGAACGAAATTTCAATACGGGTGACATGGTAGATGAATTGACTCAGTTCGTTGAAGATTGGAATAATTCACTCACAACCGATGGTCAAGGTAATCCACAAGAGGGTGGAATTTGGGGTGTAGGTCTTATTCCCTGTGAACCGCATCTAACCTTTGTCAATTGTAATTCCATTCCTATATTTGTAACCGAATTATTCGATAATATGATTGGCACTCATTACATGGAAAGTGGAATGTGGGACTATGGTCTTAACTACATCAACAACATCATGCAAGACGACTATGATCTCTTTGCATATGTTGCTCAAGTTTCTCCCACTATGGGTGATACAGATTCCACGCCCAGAGACTATCCCATTGTGCGTGGAGATGATCAAGGTCCAACTGTAAACTCATATGGTGTTTCATGGGCATTGATGTTTTTCGAATACACACAGGAAAATGAAACTATCAACGACTATCCCGTTTTCATAGATACTTACGGTAGAGAAATTTCGAATGACCAGATGTACATTTTAGGCTCCTACAAATATCCCCAGAATTTCGTTGATGTTCAAGCCATTCTTGGTAGTCTCTTCACTATGCCTCTCGCTAATCAAAGGGGAGATTATCGCACCGTAGAAAGAATACGTAATTTCTGGCTTGGTTCAAGTAATCAAGTTTGGTCAGCGGATGGTCGTGAAATGCATTATGAAGAAGGAATGGCCTCTCTCATGAAGGCTTTTGAACCAGTTCTAACCTTTACGAGCATATGGGGAACTATCCCTACAACTATGCGCGATCTTGGAGACGCACGCCCTACTGGGTTCTGGGATTATCCATTCATCAGCGAAGCCGATGATGACAGTATCTGGGTCTATCAGGCTGAATGGGATGCGGAAAAGCATGCATTCATCCTCACCATCCAAGTAGACCAGACTGCTGTACTGACCTTCAGTAACTTCGATGCACCTCCCACAGCATATACAGGTGGAATCCCAATACAACAACTGGCATCAGTAGGAAGTGGCTACACTCTGACACTGACTCCTGGCACATACAATCTAGTGATACTGTGAGGAGATGATTTGATGTCTGAAACTGAAATATCGGAATCACCTGAAACCCCCGGTCAACCAATTAAAGAGAAGCTTCAGATACAAAACCAAGATGCCATTGTACGAACAATCATTGTGGCTCTAATTGGATCTATTTTTTATCTGGTGCTAGAGATGGTTCCAATGCCATATCTTGGGGTAAGCATTATTCCGCTAGGACTTGTCCCATCGTTAGCATTAGTTGCCACGATTGGAACGATGAGAGGTCCTATTGCAGGTCTATTAACAGGCTATATCGGTGTTTTATTAGATAATCTTGTTCTGAATGGAGCAATAGTTGCGTTTACACTGTATGGATTCGCTATAGGAGTACTGGGTTTTATTGTGGGCATTGGTTCCTACGATATCACAAATGGTCACTCACTCATCAAGCTGTCAATTATGTCTGTTATAGGTCTAGTATTTTCAGCACTCCTTGCTGCAGTTGTTGGGATACTTGTTGAAGGTGCTGCCACGATTGCTATACTTGCACTTCAGCTAATACCAACCCTCAGTCTTGGTATACCTTCTGTTATTCTGCTGGTTCCATTGTTTGCAAGAATTTGGTACTGGTTTGTGGAAAAATATACAACTTCTACCGAAGAATAAGTTCTAGAGAGGGCTTGCTCTCTCTCCTTTCTTTTCTGCTATTAGT
>CAYMLT010000084.1:0-10735 GCA_964391265.1 uncultured archaeon | reverse complement strand
AATGTCGTCTTCAATCGAGTCGACACGAACAGCAATATGATGTATTCCACCACCTCGCATCTCTATGAATTTTGCAATTGGACTATCATCAGATGTGGGTTCAAGAAGCTCAATTTTGCTCTCACCAATCTTGAGAAATGCAACACGGACCTTTTGTTCTTTCACCACCTCAGTTCCACTGTATTCGAGACCTAGCACATCTCGATAATATGGCAACGATTCTTCAATGCTTTTTACGGCAACACCAATATGATCTATTTTTTCGACACCCATTCTTTATGCACCTCATAGAATATCTGGCGATTTGTATTCTCCAAATTCCTCTCGAAGAACACCACAAATCTCACCAAGCGTAGCATATGCTCTTACGGCAGCAAGAATCAATGACATCAGATTCTCATTTCCCTTGGCTCCAATTGTTAGAGATTCAAGAGATGCATCGACTTTGCTCTGGTTGCGAGTCGATTTGACATCCTTCAAACGGGCAACTTGTTCCGTTTCCATTCTTGGGTCAACCCGAAGATAATCAAATTTCTGCTCCTCTTCAATCGTAAACTTGTTGACGCCGACCATAACTCTTTGCTTGTTATCAACGGCTTGTTGGAACGCATAAGCGCTAGAATGAATCTCTTTCTGAATGTATCCTTGTTCAATGGCTGATGGTGCACCACCCATCTCGTCAATCTTTTTGATATATTCCAATGCTCGCTTTTCGATCTCGTCAGTAAGATCCTCAATATAGTACGAACCTGCGAGCGGGTCGATGGTATCACCAACGCCAGACTCATACGCGATTATCTGTTGAGTCCGCAAGGCGATTTGAACTGATTCGGTCGTTGGAAGTGATAGTGCCTCATCTCGTGAATTTGTATGCAACGATTGAGTTCCTCCAAGAACGGCTTGTAATGCCTGTAAAGTAACTCGTACAATGTTATTGTCAGGCTGCTGAGCGGTGAGTGTGCAACCGGCAGTTTGAGTATGAAACCGCATCTTGCAAGAGCTATCCTTTCTCGCATGGAATCTTTCTTTCATTATTCGAGCCCACATTCTGCGAGCAGCTCTGAATTTGGCTATTTCCTCAAGAAAGTCTGAATGGCTCCCGAAGAAGAATGAAAGTCTGGAAGCAAAGTCATCTACATCCAAGCCACTCTTTATTGCAGCCTCCACGTAGGCAATACCGTCAGCAAGTGTGAATGCCACCTCTTGCACAGCAGTAGATCCCGCCTCACGAAGATGATAACCAGAGATTGAAATTGTGTTCCAGAGAGGCATATTCTGTGCACAGAATTGGAAGATATCTGTAGTAAGACGCATCGAAGGTTTCGGAGGAAAGATGTAAGTCCCTCTTGCAGCATACTCTTTGAGAATGTCATTCTGCGTTGTGCCTCTAAGCTTGCTCATCTCAACCCCCTGTTTCTCAGCAACTGCAATATACATCGCTAGCAACACCGCTGCGGGGGCATTGATTGTCATTGATGTGCTGACCTTATCCAAGGGAATTGAGTCAAAAAGAACTTCCATATCAGCAAGCGTATCAATTGCGACACCTACCTTGCCGACTTCACCGTGAGATAGTGCGTCGTCAGAGTCATATCCAATCTGAGTAGGAAGATCAAATGCAACTGAAAGTCCTGTTTGACCTTGGTCTAGTAGGAATCTGAATCGCTCATTCGTATCCTTTGCAGTAGCAAAGCCACTGTATTGGCGCATGGTCCAAAATCGTCCTCTATACATCGTGGGTTGAACGCCACGTGTGAAAGGATAATTCCCTGGAAAACCCAGCTGCTTCTGATATTCATGATCTGCAAGGTCAATGGGTGTATAGAGTCGCTTCATAGGAATCCCAGATATTGTTAGGAACTTCTCTTCGCGTTCTGGAAACCTCTCCAATGTCTTCGTAACGACTTCATTCTCCCAATCATCAACCGCTTGGGAAAGTTGCTTCTCTTCCTTCATAATTCAACACCTACTCTCTGCAATCAACGAGGAATTTAGTGATCATTTCCTCTGCAACTGAATAAGGATCTTCTTTTCGAGCGGCAATCTTCTTTATAGCCGCCTCATATTCGGGGCTGCCTCGAAGGCTGTTTAGGAGCTCCTTGGTAAGTTTGTATTCCATGAGCTGCTCGAGTTCGTCTCTGCTTCTGCGCAGTCCCTTCTGTTCTAATTGACCGGATTTGCTCAAGTATGTGAAATGATCATCTATCTTGTCGACAAGGTCCGCAATGCCTTCACCTGTTCGTCCATTTGTAAGAATGACAGGGGGTCTCCATTCACCCATATTGGGACCAGTATCAAGCATTGCATTGATTTCAGTGACTTTTCTATCTGCACCATCCAAGTCTGATTTATTGACGACAAAGATATCTGCTATCTCCATGATGCCTGCTTTTATTGCTTGAATGTCATCGCCGCTTCCAGGAACATCAGTGACAATAACTGTGTGCGCGATCTCGATAACTTCGACTTCAGATTGACCAGCACCAACAGTCTCTACAATAATGACATCTCTTCCGAAAGCATCAACCGCACGAACCGCGTCTGATGTGGCACGAGATAATCCTCCCAGATGACCTCTAGTGCCCATACTGCGAACAAACACTTCCTTGTCAAGACTGTGCTCTTGCATCCTGATGCGATCGCCAAGAAGGGCGCCGCCAGTGAAAGGACTTGAAGGATCTACGCAAATAATGCCTACAGACTGATTTCGCTTACGATATTCTGCGGTAATTCGAGTCACGATTGTGCTCTTCCCAGAGCCAGGCGGCCCAGTTATTCCAATAACACGTGAACGACCAGTTCTGGTGTAAAGACGACTCAGAACTTCGGATGCAATAGGATCTTCATCCTCGATAAGAGTGATGAGTCGAGCTAGGTCTCTTCTGTTGCCCGTGAGAACACCCTCAGCAAGCTTTTCTGCAGACACCTCAGAATCCTCAATCGTTACAGCCTATTTTCTCGCGTGTTCGTTAATATAATCGACAATTTCCTGTAGCTTTGTACCAGGCCCGAATACCTCAGATATTCCAGCTTCTTTCAAAAGGGGGATATCATCCTGAGGAATTATTCCACCAGCTACAACAAGAATGTCATCAGCACCTTCCTCACGAAGTAACTCCATTACTCTCGGGAAGATTGCATTATGTGCACCACTCAAGATACTCATACCAATGACATTAACGGCCTCGTCAACGGCAGCCCGGACAATCATCTCAGGCGTCTGACGCAGTCCAGAATAAATGACCTCCATTCCAGCATCTCTAAGAGCACGAGCAACGACCTTTGCTCCGCGGTCATGCCCATCTAACCCAGGTTTCGCAACAAGCACACGAATTTTACTTGATGAACTCAAGAGTACACCTCTGACTGTTACTTACTTGGCGAATCGCTCCGTCGTGATATAAAGCCTTTCGATTGAGGGAGAAATGGTCACTCATCAATAATATGAACCGTATTCTCTCTGCCATCCTTGAATCGGCGAACCAATCCTCTCTCCTCCAATGCAGTCAGAATGAGACTGACTTTAGCTTGGGACATATCGAGGTCTTGGTACAAATCCTTCTGTGGACATGAACCACCCTTAAGCCGAATTGCATCTATCACCTCTTCTTCTTCCGATGTGATCCCCACAATCCTTACTCGACTAATCTCTTTAAGCCGTACAATTAGCTTGGGTCCAGCATATCCAATTGCCAATCCAATCGCTAGAAATGCAAATGCAATGATTGCCAGCTGAAAGCTTGATAGAACTGACGGAGAAGATGCATCAATTGATGTCTGGTAACGTACGATGAAGACTTTCTCTTGCCCAGCTTGCAGTATATCAACCTGCCAAACAAATGCCATGGATACTCCATCTGTATAGTTAGCAGAAGACTGAGGAAAAACAGGTGACACGGATTGTTGGGAAAGAGCAGATGAGGGGGGAAGTATAACTGTCAAAGTTAAATTCGAATAGGTTGAAAGAGGACGGATATAGAAGATAATATCTGAAAGAAGGACATCTTGACCAAAGAGAATTCCAGAATCCGATTGAAGATCGGTCACTGAAAATTGAATTTCAATCCACAGTCTATCACCACTTTGCAATGGCGTGGATAAATCCAAAGTGACTATTGAATAGCGTTCCAAAATCTCGGTAGTGGTTTGGCTGGGTGTACCATTGACTGTTGCTGAAGAAAGGGATACCTCCACGGAATCTACACGGACCTCAACGTTAGATATTGGATTTGTGCCATTGTTCCAGGCAAGTGCTTTGAAATCGACTGTGGATGTCCCATTAGTATGTAGATGTGTAACAATGGTCACGGGTTCGAAGATCATGCTCTCATTCTGAAGAAGAACTCCATCGCTCTGAAGATGCAGACTAGCAATAGTCAACAAAGCTAGTGCGAGAATAATGAGTGTGCGTGATTTGTGTTTCAAACTTGACAACTTCCCCAAACCAAAGATTCGTTTTCTTACCTTTTCGCTGTGAACCATGATGTCACTCTAACAAAAAAGGTTTGGTAGTGGACCTCGGAGCGAAGCCCACTACCGTTTAGACATTACTTCCTTTTCTTGACAACGACTGCAATTGCCAGAACCGATACTATGCCGATTCCCATTAGCAATAGATAGTCCGGATTGGCAGGAATCGAAGGAGGAGCCTGATCTTCAAACAGACCGATGGAAGGATCATGCAGAAGAGAGCCACCATCAAAGTGTGGATATGCGAGATAAACCGAGAGCCCTGCACCAATTGGAACGTATGATGCAGTTACATTTACAGCTTCAGTTTCACCGCCGGGCCAGGTTATTGTAGCCATGTCAACCCAACTGAAAAATCCCGTCGGGATTGCACCTTCAACTTCAACAAAATCGATTTGTTGCAGGTTGGTATTGTTCATGCGCTGGAATTTGGTTTCGTTTCCTCCAGGAGTGCTCCAATTCACATTGGATGTGCAAGACACGTTTCTAAACTGCTCTCGAGTCTGATACATTTGCCGTGCCTGATATTGTGGATTGCTGGCTTGATCTTCACGAAGGAGGGTTTCAATTGCTACTTTAGTATCGTTGTTTGTGAAGGGAAAGTTGCCAATCTCAATGTCCATCTTGAGCTCTGAGCTTCCGGCTACAGTATACTCAGCTTTGACACCATTATCATCACTAACTGTGCCTTCATAGTCGTTGAGATAGATATGCGCCCAAATTTGTAGTGTTACGTCCTCAAAACGTGATACTGCATCAGAGCCATTGAATTGACGATGCCCCTGTCCCATTCCAGGCATATCCGGCATCATACCACCAGATGTTGAACCACCTTTGGTGTATTTCAGCCAAACCTCAGTAGTGATCCCTTCTCCATTAACTACTGAACCAGTTTGTAGAGTCCATTCATATGATGCAAGAGGAGCGTGATAGAGAACCTCATTTGATTGAAAGGCACCATCTCCATTGAGGTCCTCGAATTCAATCAGAGTAACATACGAGGCGAGAAACTTGGCATAGGAGCCGTTCTCATCATTGGCGAACCAAAAATGCAGCATTGGCATTTCACCGCTGGACATGATAGAGATAACATCAGTATTAATCCAAACTGAGCCATCGCTCTCTCTCTCAGGAGGAGTCATATTATGTCCGGGTCCTTGCATTTGACCTTGGGCACTTGCGCCAATTATCAATGGCTGTGCGAGAAACAAGGAAAACAATAATGCTAGGGAGATTTTTTGTAAGGTTTTCAGTATGTGTCACCTATCTCAACCTAGTTTCAAGCGTATATAACGACAATTTTACAGGAGGGGTTTTGCAAGTATAAACGGAGGATTATGAGAGCCAATTCATAAGATTGAGGGTTTATAGATTCTTTGAATCATAGTTCGCCGATTCATCGGTGACTAAACTTCGAAGCGTTACCAGGCCTCAGTTTATTAGCGCTCAAGTTTAGAGAAACATGGAGACAGAGAGAAAGGTGTCCGCAGAAAGAGAAGACTTCACTGAGTATGATTGGTTTGGCGAAGGTCGAATTCGTGAAACCTCAGGCGACATTGAGGGCGCAATTGAAGCATTTGGAGAGGCAATCAAGCTTAATCCGTCTTTTGCCAAAGCTTGGTACTATAAGGCCCTCTTGCATTTCAAGCTTAATCAGAAGGAAGATGCGACTACATGTGCCAAAAAGGCACTGGGGATTAAACCCTCTTGGGAGAAACATCTTAGAGAGAATCTCAAAGGGTTAGAATTCTAGGGGATATGAATTAGGCAGATCTATCTTAGAGCATCCGATGAATTGGGAAAGAGAAGAACGAATACCGCTTGATTCAGTGTGAGAATGCTCCGATTAACCCACTCCATGACCATATCTACGTTATCCTTAGAGGATATCTGTGCCAAGGCGACAAGAATAGATGGTCTGCATTCTTCAATACTAATTAGCTCTTCTATGGTCCTGACCATAATCATTTGCCGTGCATCAAGACTTGTTTGTGTCAACCAATAGAGGACGTTATCCTTCACCTCTGCTGGTATACCTCTATCTGCAGCGACAGCATCCAATGCACCGGATACTTTGGACACAGCATCACTGTCTTGAACTTCCTGCAATTCACCAAGCATCATAGTGACAATTTCTGCAGTATTCTCCGGGCAGGATTTGAGCATGTCAACTAAATCTGAACGAGCCCTCAACGGTCCATCAAGGTTGTCGTTTTCGCTCAATATGGTCATGTCTCCTGAATTGCAGTGGTCGCAGGAATCTATCTCTTGCAACAGGCTAATAACCCTTGTTCGGAGGTAATACCTAACTCCTAGAATCATAGATACTTGATGAGTTCAGCAACTGAATCTACGACAAGTATTGGACAAGTACTAGCACCATATTTTTCGACCATTTCGTTGAGGGCAACTCCTCTATTATTGACCCAAACCGCGTCAATACCAATCGCAGTTGAACCAAGAATATCTGCATAGTATTCATCTCCAACGAAGAGTGTTTCATTTGGCGATACACCGAGGCAGGCCATCGCTTGTTTAAAGGGCAGTGCCATTGGTTTGAAAGCTCTCACATCGCCTCCATCGATCATACATTGGAAATAATGCAGGAGGTTAAGCTTGGATAGAATAAAATGTGTATCCTTCTCGAATGCATTCGAAACCACTCCGAGTTTCTTCCCGTTATCTTTCAGAGTGATGAGTAGTTCTTCTACGCCAGGATAGGTCGTAGAACTTTCTATATGTAGCCATCGAAATAGACGGGTCCCTTCCTCTAGGAGCCCCTCATCAAGATCGATATTCATTTCAGTCATAGAGTCCCTAATCGCCTGTTTTACAACGTTGTAGGGTTTCCGATACTCAGCGCCTTCAGCCACTTCTTTGATACCCTTTCGATAATTCCGTATTAGATGAACGAGGTATTCATCGGCAATCGATTCCACATCATCTGTAACCTTTTCTAAAATCCACATCGAGGCACGGAGGGGATATCTGTGTGTGTCTATCAAAGTGGAATCAAGGTCAAAGAGGATAGCACAGTATCGGCTTAGAGTGAAATCGGTCACTATAGAGTCTACCCACCCTTACCCAGATAAATTCCGGTTGGGTCGAGCTTGTGCATGATATCTAGTTGATTTTGAGTCGGTTCTTCAGTTATCGGCACAGTATCAGGAATGATTAAATCAAACATCACGTTCTCTCTGACATCGTCTACTGCAAAGCCTGGATGCACGGACATCAAACGAATCTTCAAAGTATCTGGATCGAAGTCGAATTGACACATATCGGTTATAACAACTTCAGGCCCATTCCCAACCATTGACCATTTTGCTCTAGAACCAGGTCCCTCAAGATGCCCTGGACTTGTCATGTAATCTAACTCCTTGACAAACTTCCGCTTATCGTGAGCCATCATAACAATAAGCCGCTTGGCAGATGAGGCAATGTCATTACCACCTCCGCTTCCTGGAAGCTTCACTTTGGGAGCATCATATGGTCCTATGTAGCTGGTGTTAAGGTTCCCGAATTCATCAATCTGTGCGGCACCAAGAAAACCAACGTCAATCCGACCACCTTGCAAAAGGAAGCCGAGTGTTTCAATCAGACCCAGTGCAGCAGAGCAACCATAGTAGTACCGTGTGTCAGCGACAGAGAGCGGAACCTCTCTAGGACGAGCATCTATAAATCCCGCCTCAGAAATCAGATTGGAATTTGGAGCATGTGTTTCTTTCGCCATAAGAGCAGCAAGAAGAGGCATCCCAGTTCCTCCAAAGACTTTCTCACCATCACGAACATGTCGAGAGGCACAAGCAATTAGAAATTCAGTCTTAGTATATTCAACCATAATCAGTACCCCCATGGTTTCTTGGCGATTAATTCTTTCAGACGACTATCACCAATGAGTTTCAGATATTCCTCATGGTTCTCAACACCAAGGATATACTCATCCATGTATTCCTGCCAGCCCTCCTCAGTGCGGGTTTTATTGTGAAACATCTTGAGATGTTCCAAATCATAGTCATAGTAATTGTGACACATCATTGGATGAGCGGCGTAAGGTAGCTCCACAATATAATCTACATACATGGCGGGTATCCTTGTTTGATCCGGTTGCGTTCGTACTAATTCTTCTTCAATAATTTCCTCAGCAAAAATGATTAGCTTCTTCCCACATCGGGAACCCTCAATATCCTCACCAACAATTCCATCAATCTGAGCATTTCCAGTTTTGTCAACACGTTGTACATGAACGATGCTAAAATCGGGATTGACTGAAGGTACTAGACAAATCTTGTCACCTGTGAATGGACAGTCTATCACTTTCAGTTTATTATCACCTCTGTATCGTGATAGTCGAGCCATATCTGTTCCCATCATGCTTCGTAATGGCATGAAGGGCACGTTTAATGCGCCGCCTAAGAAACGCATTGCCATGGCGAGGTTTGTATAGTCCTCCACCTGCAATTTACCTTCGCTAACTCGTCTGCGTATATTGTTTGACAGGCCAAGAGCCTCTATGGCCGAAAAAGCCATCTCGTATCTTGATGCAACTCCTGCTCCAGCCATTATCTCAAGATCCACCTCAGAGCCACAGGTATACACAGTGAGGTTTCGTTTCTGTTGTCGAACCAATTCATGAGAGAAAGCGATAGGTGCTCTCTGATAACCAAAACCGCCCCAGAAAATTCCTGCGCCGTCAGGCACCATCTTTGCTGCTTCAGCGAGAGTTATTCGTTTGTCTTCAACTGCGGACTCCGTCATATGATTCACCCAGACCGACGAAAGCCTCCATCGGTTTTCGGAAACTCAGCAAATCGCTCTTCCTTTTATGTTTGCCCTTGGCTTAAGATGTAATACATTATGATTAAAGGGAGGAAGTTCACCTGACTAAATCATGCCCGAAATACAGAAACATCCAGCCCTTTCACGTGTGGGAATACTTGGTTTAATTGGGCCACTGATTGCTTTGGTCTGTATCATAATTGCTATAGCTCTTGCCCCAATGTGGACGTGGGATGGTAATGCACTTAGTGATCTCGGCCATTGGTTTAGAACTGACATTGGTCCAAATCCTTCATTGCGTGCATTCGTCTTCTGTTTTGGACTTGTAACAACTGGAGTTCTCTTGTTCTACTTCACAGCCTGGTTCGTTAGAAAGATTGATGATACTATCACAAAGATAGGACTACTTCCTTTCTTCTCAGCTTTGATCTTCTTGATCTTAATAGGCATTATAGCTGAGAACTTCGACGGACATTATGAGGTATCCGTGGGATTCTTTTTCAGCTTCCCGTGGGCGATGTGGATAGTTGGCATCGGTTTCTTTAGGTACAAGCATCTCTGGTGGTTTGCAGTTATTTCGATTATACTGCCTTTCTTCTGTGTCTATATGTGGGCAGGATGGATGGGAGGATTCTTCCCCTTCTGGATAGGAAATGCGATCCCGGAGATAACAACCGCTCTCTCTGCAATAGGGTGGTTGTGGATCATGTGGTTCCTCTTCTATAAAGGACAACTAAATGATATTATGACAACAGAGTAGGCGATTCCTCTTGGAAAGAAAGCATCTTCTTGGTTTCATTGGCCCCATAATCAGCACAGTATTCGTTCTCTTGGCAGTTTTATTAGCTCCCAGTTTTGATTGGGGAAGTGATCCACTAAGCGACCTTGGGCATTGGTTCAGAACGGATATCGGCCCCAATCCAACAGCACGGGCATTTGTCTTCAACAGTGGTCTTTTCGTTGGAGGTGGATTGGTTGCATTCTATTTCCTCAAGCTTGTTCAGGAAATTGACAGCCTTCCGTCGAAGATTGTCCTTCTTGGACCTGCCACAACAGGACTATTCCTCGCTGGAGTAGGTGTGTTCTCAGAGACTATACCAGCTGGACATTTGATTGCAGCGCTTGGATTTTTCTTCTCAATTCCAATCTCAGCTGCGCTTATCGGTCTTATTTGGCTTCTAATGAAAGAAGTTAGAGTATTTGGGATCGTCCTTCTCTTTATCTCTTTCCTAGCTGTAATCCTATTCCAACCATGGACAAGCACAGCAGTTTGGGAATTTGTTATGGCAATTATTGCATCTATAGAAGCATGGTTTATTGTGTTACTTGATATGAAGGGTTACATAGATGTATTGAAAGCTAACTGATTGAATACGACTCGCAATTTCATATCACCTTAGGATAAGGGTTGGTAGCAGCCCCACAAAACCTAGACAATCCTGGACATTTTCTGGTGGTTGTTCATATAGTCTGGAGCAGACCTACC
>CAYMLT010000083.1:0-10743 GCA_964391265.1 uncultured archaeon | reverse complement strand
GACAACTTCAAGAACACCATCAAGAACCAATTTCGTTGCAACAAACTTCATTGCCGAGAGACTCTGACCGACCTTCTTCACAACATGGTCAAGAGGTGTAGAGCCATCACAGAAGTTGACAAATTTGACTACTACATCCCCATATGCCTTCTTAGTATCTTCATCTACTTCTCCAATCTTCCTAAGATGACTATCAGGGTTAATTACTACTTTGTAATCAATCCATCCATATTTCTGTAGGATTTGGAGACTGCCAAGAACCTGCTCCCGCGGTAAATCAAGGGCTCGCACTAAGCCTCCGACAGTCGCAGTGCCATCAATTGTACTCCGGACTTCAACAAACGCTTTTCCTACATCTCTATTGGCAAACGGCAATCCCTTACCAGCTTCTCTAGCCCGAATGATATAGTCGAGGCTTATGGGTCGTATTGGAAATTCTGTAAGAACATGATAAATGGAAGTTTCAAATGCGGCCTTGTTTCCATCCCAATCCGTCCAAATATCTGCGTACATATCCTCAACTTGAACCAAGAGACTTGCCATAATTTTCCTCAGACGCTTTTCCTCACTATCGTTGGTAACAATGAGCGACATCACAAAATGCGTAGATTTCTCAACCATTACCAGATTGCCTTCATGCTCTATGGTTTCAAGAGCATCAACAGTGTCGGCAGTTCCATCTGATGCAGAATCGATTCCACCAAATGAATCTAGAGCGGAAATCAATGATGCCACAGCTGTAGTATCTGTGACCTCATCCGTGTAGTCAAGATGATAAGCTACATCATAGAAACCCTCCTGTTGGAGAATCATGATCATTGCCAGTATCTTAGATGGTTCCACGACTCGCTTGGCTATGGGAGGAGGTTCAGTTCCTGTAGCTACTTCATCTGTTCCAGCGGTTTCAGTTTCTTTTTGACCTAGAGCTTTGGCAAGGTCCGCTTGCTCATTATAATCAGTTCCCGTACCTGAATCGTCACCATCTTGATATGGCACAGATTCGAATCCCGAATCTGCTCCACGCTTCTCTCCCTCTTGTAGTTCAGGACGGAGGGCATCCTCAGTCTTTCTTCGTACAGTAATCATCTCGCTAATGGGACGTTCGGGAAGGGTTACACCCACAGTCTTTGCTGCAACTTCGAGCATGAAACGGATGAATTCATCACGTCGTGCTTTATCTGTTCCGACCATTGGAAATGTAGGGGCACCCAATAATCGTTTGATTTTGTCTGCTTTCATTGATTCAGGTAAATCCTGCTTATTGGCAACTATGAATAGAGGAACGGCAGGCGCTTCCTTTCGTATATTCCTAAGGAGGGTCTTTGTCTGCATAACATTCCTGAACGAGCTATCAGTAATAAGAAATATGACATCTGTACCCTGGAAATAGAAGCTCCAAAGGTCCTGAAATACTGCCTGTCCAGCGAAGTCCCAAATTGTAACGAGGAACGTACCGAACTGTATAGTTTCAGAAGAGTCTACAGCTACATTGATGGTCGGAACATAACCACCAGGAGCAGGGTCTTTGCCAAAAAGAAGACGCATGAGTGTGCTCTTACCGACACCACCTGAACCCACAAAGGATATTTTGAAACGAGTGAAGATGAGTTCACCGAGAATATCCTCAAGGTTGTCTTTGATATAACCCATTGAGTTACCTCTCAGGGCGGTACCGATTCTAGAAGCACCTTCTCTCACTTTGTACTGTATTGTTCGGTCTTCATCTCTTCCATCGGTAATGAATAGAAGAAGAAGCTCCTCGCCAACTTCTGCATGGAATGCTTTGTGAATAGCTCCAACAAAGACGGGTGTGTCCTTTGCGAGGCCTTCAGTTGTAGCCAAATCAGCGTAGCCCTTTAGAAACTCCTTGATATCTTCAGTTTCAAAATCGATTTTCCAGAAACGAGCTTTCACCACCACTTCGGCGCTAGTCTTGTTGATGAGCAGAACATTGTGGATCAATTCGTGTTTCTCCTTTCTGATGTCGATTTGCATCGTTTCGGATGCATATACAAGGGTTCTAGTAATTGCATTCCAGTATTGCGTCTATTTGAACTAGAAGCTTTGGATGATGTACTAATCTTTGAACTTAATGATACCTCTGTTGTATAGTTCCAGAATTACTGTATTTAAAACATTGAGGTCTATTCCAGTTGCCTTACTGATATCTTGCACAGTTCTATTATCGTACATCATAGATGTTATTGCATCCGTATGGGAGTACAAACCCCGCACTTCCTCATCAACAGGGGATATTAGGATGGGTACGTCATATGGCTTCACAGTTACTTTCATCTCAATACAGCCCATAGCCTTTAGAAAATGGATAGCTCCCAGGGTCATTTGAGGACCTGAGCCTGATACAAGACGAGACATCTCAAGTGTACCATCAAGACTGCCCCAAACAGCCTGCAGAAAATCCCTCACTTGTCTAGATTGGAACTTCTCCCAATCGGGTTCCTTTACCCTACTTGGTTGCATGCGGCTAAGAAATTCTTCGGGGGGAAGTGTCGCTAGAAGCTTGAGTGTAAACGGGGGAGAGGTG
The DNA here is from genome assembly GCA_964391265.1 of uncultured archaeon. Taxonomy (GTDB): domain Archaea; phylum Asgardarchaeota; class Thorarchaeia; order Thorarchaeales; family Thorarchaeaceae; genus MP5-2226. The sequence continues at coordinate 8,198 of CAYMLT010000083.1, read as the reverse complement.
TATGGATCATCTGTGCATTCCATCTCTGAAACCGCTTCGTCTTTCCACAAATCAGGAAGGAATGAAAATTGCATGCGTATCCCTTCAACATCATCTGTCCTACCTGTGATTAGCGTGAAGATTAGGTCCTCAAACTCTATTAATGCATAAACAAGTTCTCCCACCTGAATCACAGAAGTCTGGGCATCCTCTGATACTCCTAAACGAAACGACGTAATAGCCGCAACAACATTGGGAATTCGCTCATTCACCTCAGTTTTGGATTTATAGTAGTAGGTAAATATTGCCTCCCCATTGAATTTGTCGACTACGAAGAATGCTTGGTGTCCAAGAACCTCACTTTTCGACGCAACATTCCTGCGACCAGTGAATTTATCAATTTCAGGTTCGATATTCCACGTTTTGCTTGCAAGTTCAGGATGCACATCAGCTTTCCCAATTGTAGCAAGTACGGAGAGCAGGAGATATGATGGCTTCACAGAAACCGAATCGCAGAGCTCTAGGTTTAGTTGAGATTCATAGGATTGGGCTGTCTTCAGCTCGTCATCTGAGCCCGGTATGATTAGGATTTGAGAAACTTTTCGCATTCGAATATTCCGAATAAATTCATGGACAAGTGTTTCATCTGGAATAGGATTGCCAAGAATCAGCACGACAGCATCAGCTTCATCCAGCGCGATACGGAAATTGTTTTTGATAGCATCACCTATTGAAACCCGAGCTACTCGTACATTATATGGACCTATGAAGACAGGCATGGACACTTCTTGGTCTTCAGCAGATACATATCTGAGAAGCCTTTCCAATGCAGTTCCTGAACTATTCCTATCATCAGATGGGTGGTCTGCAATAAAATGAATAACGACATCCTTTCTTAGAGTCCTTCCTGCATAGGTCGGAAACGATTTGCTGGCCTCACGAGCACCTTCATTCTGTATAACCATACCAAAGACGATGGCAAGCTTTGATAGATCCTCAACACTCTCGGAAGATGTGGTTTGGTCATCGCAAACACCAATTAGCAATACATTCTCAGAGATAGTGTGTAAGCAGATACCTTCACCATCTAAAGAAAAGATCATTCCATCTTCATATGCGCCTTCTTGGACGAGAGAGAAGTATTGCTCCACCACTTTTTGAATAAAAGCATCAGAAGGATTATCACCGATGAAAGAAACTAATGACCAAATCTTAGCGGCAATAAGGTCATACAGAATCGATTTTGTTATCACCAGATCACGTCCTCGTATTGCGCCCTGTTTGTAAAGGTCTAAGATCCTACTTCAACCTTACCCAGATTGATTCGTGACAAGGTCCCTGAAGGTCATCTGGTTTCGCATATAGTGTTGATATGAGCTTTTCATCCACGCATCATCATATTCAGATTTATGCACCCCCCCTCCACAAGGGATAGGTGGTAAATCTCCGATTGCTTCTTCAACAGTGATAGGTTTTGCGAGATTGGGTTGAGATAGATAAGGTTCGCTTCCCTTCTTCTTCCGACCGACCATTGAGAAGAGAGGAGGAGGTGGACCAAACAATTCATTCGATCTGGAAGCATGTATGAAAATTCGTCTTCGCCGCTGAGGCACGCCGTACTGCTCTGCATTGAGTTGGAACCATTCACTGCTATAGCCCAGTGAATCAAGATTCTCCTGTATAGATAGTAGAGTCTTCCCATTCTTCCGGATACGTAATCCTACAACATTCTCAATTAGCACATGTTCTGGTTGCAGATGCCTTACCATTCGTAGCATTGAAAACACCAGTTTATTTCTTGTATCGCCAATATTCCATTTTCCTGCTGTTGAGAATCCTTGACAAGGAGGGCCTCCAGCAAGTAAACCAAGAAACCGACCTCTCAGTCTGTTGTCAATCTCCTCTATGAACCCTTCCAGTTCAATAGAATTCGAAAAATCGACATGGAAAACCATTGTATCAGGGTGATTCTCAGCATGTGTTTGAAGCATGTGTGGATTATTGTCAGCTGCTGCAAGGACTTTATGAGCAGCATCTTGAAGCCCCAGAGATAATCCCCCGGCTCCAGCAAACACATCAACTGCAATGCTCTTCTTGAAAAGCAAACCAATTGCTTTGGCAAGAAGGGGAGGCACCGCATTTCCAATCTGCTTATAGATAGATGTATTGCTTCCTTTGAATCGATACCAGTCAGGAAATGATTGCAGTCGTGCGGCTTCTCTAAATGAGATTAATCGGTCCTGGGTTGGATGGATGAAAGTTCCATTTCCGGGTCTGTTGAAATATGTATTAACAGTGTAGCTGGGAAGAGATGGATTCAGTCGGCCGTAATATGTGGTCCTCCCTCCACTCTCGCGAATCTTCATCACACGGGCAGATTGCTTTGCTATAGAAATGGGAATGTCCTGCCAGTTCCCACCTCGTGGAATTGATTTTACCATTTGCAAATCCAGCTTGCTTAGTTTTGCTGAAACATGGTTGTATAGAAAGGAGTCATGCGCGGCGATTTGTGTGGATCTGCTTAATGTCATGAGATTACTTCCCTGTTGATTTGGTCCTATGAAAACCTTGTCTCAAAGACCGTCTACAATTTCGTCAATACTCGACCCGATGTGATTTCTCCTTATCAGCACTCGACGAACCTCGCTTTTCGTGAAGCCATAGAGACGGAATACCAGTGACTCAAGTTTTGGATTGATTTCCATCTGTGGATGTTTAATCTCCTTCACCTTCCTAGAAATCTCGTCAACAATACTAACATTGTCAGCATCAAGAGGATTCACAATGGGAAGAAGGCTGATTTCTCTATTTGATATGTGGTTATTCGTGCTAGATATGGAGAATCTCCAATTGAGAAGGTCAGAATTAAGTATGCCAAGAAGGTAGTCAAGAAGTTCTGGATTACACCCTGATTCTAGTACAATGTAGTTACAAGAGTTAGCCAATACGGAACCAGGTTTAATCTTGCAGAATTTGAGTCGCCAATGAGTCGATTGGTTTGAAACTTGTTGACATGCAATCCGAACCTGACTTATGTGATTTAGCCGTCTTGAGTTTTTCTTGGCAGCTCTGAATGAGTGGAGATTGACAAACTGTCGCGGATGATGTTTGGACTTTGGTAATTGTTGATAGCGACCAATATCTGACCCGCGGATAAGATCTACGGTCCCATTGTCTGGTTCCAAATGCATCTTATCAAATGTGAGGTCGAATTCACCTCTACGATTCAGCATCCAGCTGTATGAGGACAACGATGGATGTGTATGCATTCTGTTCAGTATCTTCCAATCGGTGGATTCAATTCTCGGAACTATGAATGACGATCCGAAGACCTGCAGCACATTGTTGAGTGTCAATTCGTATACGGGTTCCAGCTGGGTAGATTCTATTGATTCAAGTCCATGCTGGAAAGTGAAGGCTTCGCTTCTTCCACCCTTCTCAAGTACTCCAATGCAAACAGCTTGGGTAACCCCTGGAAACAATCGTGCTGATTCGGTGAAGGAATGAATAGCATCAATAGAGTGATGTGTCAATAGGTGTTTGCGAATCATACGAGAGGAATAGTCTCCCAGTAATGTAGAAGGAACAACGAATCCAATTCTTCCTCCGGATTTGGTTGTCTGCAATGCTCTTTCGATGAATAATTGATAAGTATTGATTGAGTTAGATGTGCTGTACTTGAATTCTCCAGACTTTCGATAGTATTCAACATCTTCTGCCATTAATCGCTTGTAAGTGTCGAACTCCTTGAGATTTATCTCAGAGTGACCAGCACGCAGATTCTCTCGCATAAACTCTGAGAGATTGGGTTTGAGACGCTCATATGGAGGATTGAACAAAACGAAATCGAATCCCCCTTTCTCCAAAATAGTTCGAAATTCATTTGCCCATTCAAATGGATGCCTTGTCGGTCCAGAATTGAAAAACTGACTGTGATCTTTATTCCCCGAAATTCCTTGGAGACTGATTATCGAATTCCCAGTTCGGAATTGAGCTGCTACATTATTCGCTTTGCGTTTCTCTATGGTTCCAGTTGAGATGTGAAATAAACATACTTTGGCAATTTCCAATGATGCAGGGTCCAAATCAACTCCATGCAAGTTTTTGATAACTGGCATCATCAGCGTTCCGAGAGATTTTGAGGATATGTTTCGATTTCTCTCAAGAGATTTCCGTATTGCGTCTCTTACGATTTCAAATACACATATCAGAAAGATACCAGGGCCACAGCATGGATCAAGAAAACGCATCTTACCGATTTGAGTTATGGCAACATCAAGGTCGCCATCTGAACCTGAAATCACCTCGTTTAAAACAGGAGTGATTGTTCGTGAGGAGATGAAATGGGCAATCTCTGATGGAGTATAGAATGCACCCATTAAACGCTTTACACTGAATCCTCTTGGAGGAAGTGTGTGTGAGCCTATACTATGAATCGACCCAAGAATGTCCACTGCTTTTAGGGAGTTCAGATTTCTCATAGATTTGATTATGGGAGTTTCCGATAGTCTATGAAGGAAGTCAGAAGCCAATTCTTCAATCGAATCTGAATTGGCATGATTCCTGTATCCAGTTGGAGATATGGCAGTGAAAACCAAATCATCGGTATCGGAATGCAGCTTTCCTCTCCAACCATCAAACGCTCTGTTTAGAGATAGAATCCGAACAACTTCAGCAATCTCAGCAGAACCAATTTCATTTCCTCCAAGATTCTGTAAGACCTGCTTTTTGGTATCTTGTAGAATTTCAATTGCAGTATCAGCAGGGTTGCTTCGCAATAATAATCCTCATCTTCTCCATGAAACGGTGATGGAAAAGGATTGCTGATGACCTACTACTTAGCATTTTGTACCCTCAATCATTTTTTCAACTCAATAATCCCAAGGATGTTTCCTTCCGGGTCCGAGAAATAGGCCAACTCTCCCAGGTCGGCATAAGGAATCTTTCCGAAGACGATTTTCCCGCCATGATCCTTAATCATCTCCATGTGCTTGTCAATATCATCAACAGCAATCGTGTTAATGACTCTAGCAAACTCAGGCGGTACTAATCTCTTTCTGAAGAAAGCCCCATCAATACCGGGCTTATCCTTCTCTCCTGTTTGAATTGCCAGATAGGCACCCCAAGAGCCTTCCCGATTTTCGATGTTCCAGCCAAATACTTGTCTGAAGAATTCTGTTGCATGCTCGGTATCGTCAACGGGAATTTCGAAATGTACTACTCGGCCCATATTCAAAGCCCACCTTCATCATGCACGTTGGGATCATTTTGCATCATCCCGAAGGAGTTACCGTCCGTATCTTTGAAGTATGCAAGATATCCCACTCCATTGATAACGCATTTTGCAAACGTAATCTCGCCACCTAGCTTCTGAATCGTTGCAATGGCCCTGTCTATATCTTTCACATCTATAATATTATTAATTGCAGTCCAGCCTTCCTCACGTTTGAAAAAAGAGCCATTGATACCGGGTTCGTCTTGCCCGGTCTTAACGGCATAATAGTCTCCACCTGGACGGTCTTGTTTTATGACTTCCCAGCCAAAAACTGATTCATAGAATTTTGTAGCTCTGTCGAAGTCTTCAACAGGCAGTTCGAAGTAATAGACTCGGTTCATGTTAGTTGCACCCCTTGATGCAAGATATCCATATTAACTATATTTAATCTTTCGTATACTATACCACTTAGCTGATTCTAGGAAAGAGAAACTATCTCGCTCATTGAAGATTATCATATGGACCTCTTTTGAGAGCAATATCAAATTAGTGAAGTCATTATTCGGATAATCCTGATCAATATGATGATATATTGCATTGTTTCGCTCCTGAGGTTAGGCACATAATTCCGTCACGTTCTGGAGTTGCTATTATTGATGCGGAGTCCTTTTTTCCCTATTGTTTCATTTTCTTCTTTTTTCGAAGGTTACGTAATTTGGTTTGTTTGCGTGAATATTCATCCCAATCTTCGCAATCCAGAACTCTTAGGACGATATAGTCAATCGTGGTTTTGCGATAGTACTTTTCATCCTTTGTCATATCCAGGGACCAATTTGGAAAGACAGAATCTCTGATCCCGCTCAAATGCACTCCAGATTCGAAGAGCTTGATAATCTGCGCTGCTTTTTCTTCATTTTTCCATTTTGATGCTTCTTCTTTTGCACGCGCATCACCTTCTCTTACTTTTGTTTGTTTCATTTTTTCACTACCTTTCGCATTGATATACGTATTAACAATATTTAAGGCAAATGATGTAATCCAAATCGCGCACATGGTCAGGATTATAATATTTCCAATATGACGTCAGCTCATGAATACAAGTGACTATCATATCACTCATCTGGAGCTTGTAGCTGCTCGTGCTTGGCCCGCAGCAGAAACGGAGCGTCTTGAGGGCTGGATGATACGGTATAGTGATGGAATAACATGGAGGGCTAACTCAGTCCTTCCATGTTATGATCTTATAGAATGCTCACTTGACAAAGCCATTGACTATGTAATTGAATTCTACGAAAAGAGAGGGGCTCTTCCGGCCTTCAAAATCAACCCTGAAAGCAGACCGTCAAATCTAGATGAAGTGCTTGAGAGAAAGGGGTTTCGTAAGGAAATGATTACCCACGTCCAGACAGTTGAGTTGGTTGATTGTCCAAAAGCTCCGACTTCATTCTCAGTAGAGGTCACAGATTCTCTTAATCGAGATTGGATTTCAGCTTATGGAAGATTAGCAGGTTTTAACGATAAGACGTTGGACGCAAGGCTCAAGATCATTGAAAGAATTCGGTTGCAGACAGGATTTACTTCTGTGAAAGCAGGTGGCGAGATTATTGGAATTGGCCTTGGCGTAATCGAAGAGCATCTCGCAGGCCTCTTTGGAATCATCACGTCAAGGGAGCATCGCAATAGGGGTGTAGGCACTTCAGTGAATTGTGCTTTGGCAGAATGGGCAAAAGAAAAAGGTGTTAAACAACTATACCTTCAGGTAGAATCTATCAACACGCCAGCACTGGCACTATATGCAAAACATGGTTTCAAAACTGCATACGATTATTGGTACAGAATTCTTAGATGATCATTTGCTGGGTTAAGTATGAGAGAACCTAAAATTTTCAGATTCTTCGAAAAGTCGTAACATTCGTCTATACTGACTCTCTGGAAAATTTTTCTTCATCTTCTTACTACCGATAAGCACGACTTCGATGACCTAATTTTCATCAAACACTCCAAATCCACATCGGAGTCCATCTCTGAATGCGTGCCAGTTTCTGCCAAATCCACTAAAACCTGGACAGAGCATCCTTTGTACCGCATCATAGAATATCTCCATTGAAGTAATCAGATTTCAATCCAGAATGAATTTCTTCGTCATGTTAAAACCAAAATTGAGAAATGAATAATTAAGTCTGCCCGTTATATCTAGGAACTATAACGTCGTACTTGAGGTTCAGCAAGCCGTAGGCTTAGCATAAGAAAATCGGGACCTTGTGTTCTTAGAACCTTTCCAATGCAACCCAAAGCGGCGGGGATTTCATTTTTAACATAAGTGAATAAGGCCACATCAGAATCGCCAAGAGCTCTAAGCATGTTCTCGATATGTCGATGAACTGCAGCTTTCCTCTTGAATCCAGATTTGTCCAATATACAATCTTCTAGCTCATCTACTATCTGTTCGCTAATAATCTGCGACTCACTAATGACTTCTGATGTTACGCGATGGCCGCGTCCCATTTCTGGTGAAGGAGGGTTTCTTTCCAGCTTTTTACCATCATCTCTTGCCTTTAGGCTGCCTAGAGCCAAACGCATCTCATCAAGAGGGACTTTGGGATGAAGTGAGATTCCAAGGTCTCCATTCACGAGTAGTCTTCGATATGCCTTCTTCCCATGTAGACTCGTCGAAGCCAAGTATCCTTTTGATTCAATCTCGCGAAGACGAGATTTGAATTCCTCACGCGTAATCAAGGATGCTCTGGCAGACAATTGGAGATACCTCTGATACATCGTTTCCTCTAGCGCGATCACGCCCCAGCCGAATGTTCGCATTATGTCTAGCTCAATCGTTGTGGGACGTCCTACGCGTGCATTACGTTCAGGCAACGTTTCGCCCTTCTGTTATTTTGTTAACTATCTGAATAGTTATCTAATAAAACTAATGAGTACAGCATAAAAAGGGAATAGAAGACTATTTCTCCTGTACGGTTTGATGTTGTCCTGGACATGATTAGAGATG
>CAYMLT010000082.1:0-10781 GCA_964391265.1 uncultured archaeon | reverse complement strand
TAACAAATATCCAATTACAGCCAAGTCAAGATATGATTGCAATGAATGAAAGCCTCCATAACTTATCTTCTGACTTCTTTGTAAATATCTGTTCGTATTTCAGTTGCTACCATTCATTTGTATGTACAATCTCATGGAGTGGTTTTCTAGTACGAGGCTTTGTTTCTCTCTCTCTTGCTTCATCATCGAGTGTATCTAGATCCTTCCGAAATCCAAAGAATACTACTGTAACTATTCGGTATTCCACCGGAATTCCAAGAGTTTCCTTGAGAGATTCCTCATTCCACCCTGCTGTAGGGTGTCCTATCAGACCCACATGAACTGCCTGAATGAGCATATTCTGCGTTGCAAGACCTACGTCCATCATGAAATATGGTAATCTATGTGAGGAACATCCACCATCTTCTTTAGCAGCAACCACGACCATTACTGGTGCTTCCTTTGCATAGGCGTTTCCTCTACTGAGTGATTCATGGGCATCTAACAGCGCATCAGGATCTGTTAGCACAACAAAATTCCAAGCTTGTGTATTCATGCAAGAAGGTGCCCATCTTCCAGCCTCAATGATTGAATCAATAATTTCTTGTGACACGGGTCTTGTATCGAAAGCCCTACTGCTTCTTCTCTTCATAATTTCCTCTAATACTGTTACCATGTTTCTCCCTACAATGCTTTGGATGGCTCTTGATGAAAATCTATCAGGTTCCTAATCTATTCTTTGATTTCCATTGCTTGTCCGCAATGTTCTACCATTGGCTGTGCACCACAGCCTGCACCCATCCAACAGACAAGCTGGTCGCCTTCCTTATGCATTTCTTTTCCACAATGAACTGGTATTGCAACTTCTTCTCCACACATAGGACATACTAATTTTCCCATTATTGATTCACCTCTCGAATCATAGAAACATCCGAGTCTAGCATTATCTTCGTATTAACTATATTAAACGTTATTAATGCTGCATTAAAGAACAACAGCCATATCCACCTATGAGCCTAAAGATTGAGGTTGCAGAATGTACTCAAAGAAACCCGAATGCGTCGTAGCCTTCACTATTCTGGACATAAGCAAAGGTGCTCCATTTTATTCAAGTTTTTTGACGAAGATTTGCGGGAGAATCCTGCACTGATTCAACAGAGAGTTTCATCACGGGAATTAGTCATACACTCTGTAGTTGGCAATTTTGCAGGATATACTGCTGTTGCAAAGCCTGGATGTTCTGATATCAATGAGATGCTTGAAGCATTTAGGGACGAGTTCGAGAGAATATATCCCGATGGCCTTCAATCTGTTAAGAAGAATGTTGGACATATGATTATCATTGATGGAATAATCCAGCGATTCCTTATTGATAAGGAAGGCATCTAGACCTTTCCGATTATCCGCTTGGATAGTGTTTGGTAGGATCTTCTGAATAGACCTTCTCAGCAGACTTGTGTGCTCCAGGTGTGTCCAACTCGACATCGCGTTTGGTTGACTTGTCTTCAGATAGAATTTCTCGGAACACCTCATTTTGAATGATCAATCTCTGCACCTCGTTGCTACCTGTCCATATTGTTGCCAGACGTGCATCTCTATAGAGGCGCTCAATGGGATAGACATCCGTGTATCCAATTCCTCCCATAATCTGCATAGCTTCGTGCACAGCTTTGAATCCAGCCTCTGTACCAAATACCTTTGCTATCGAAACCTCTTTTCTGCACCATGCACCCGTATCAGCTACCTTCCCTGCACGGTATGCAAGTCCCCTTGCAGCATCAAGACCGATTGCAGCGTCTGCAATCTTGAAACTGATTGCCTCAAATTTTCGAATCGTCTTACCAAATGCCTCTCTCTTGTCAGCATAGCGCGCTGCGATTTCTATAGCTGCTCTTCCCATTCCTATTGGCCCCGCTGCTGATGTTAACCTTTCAGGAACCATCATAGCGTTGAATACTGCATTACCATCATGCAGTTTTCCGATCAGATTGCTCTCAGGTATTTCCACATCTCTCATGACAATGCGAGCTGCTCCCATTCCACGGCATCCCATCAGCTCGTATTCTTCTTCCACTTTGACGCCAAAATCACGTTCAATGAGAAATGCACTGAGTGACTTATGCGGGAGTGCTTCGAAATCGGTCTTTGCATAGATCAGGAAATAATCTGCCCCAACCCCTCCTGCAACAAATCTCTTCTCTCCATTGATGATGTAATTCTCTCCATCCTTTACTGCAGTAGTATTTGTTCCGAAAAAGTCTGAGCCGCCTCGCGGTTCAGTGAGACCTTCTCCTGCTATCTTCTCGCCCTTGAGAGTAGGAAGCAGATAGTTTCGCTTTTGCTCATCGGTTCCAAACTTGTTGATGCCCTCTCCGATGATGCTCGGAAGAGAGTATGCACACCCTAATGCAATTCCTAAAACGCCGACTTCCTCTAACGCCACTAGTTCAGAGGTCCATCCAAGCCCGCGTCCGCCATACTCCTTTGGAAACCGCAATCCCAGAAGGTTTGCTTTGCCTGCTGCCTTTATGAATTCGTAAGGATATTCCTTCTCCTTGGAATCCATACCTATGACCAGCTGGCGGTCCACTTTATCACGAATGAAAGTCCTGACCTCTTGCTTTATGGCTCTCTCATCATCGCTCAATAACACGTCAAACATAATCTAACCTCGCTGCTTCTTGTGTATGGAGTTACGCACTAATGAATGTGGGGGAAAAGCAACGGGAGATGATGAGCAATAACAATCTGAGGGAAATTCAGTTTCCGCCTAGAAGTGACTTCAGAGTTTCATCTGAGCCGCCTTGTCTATTAACATGAATTGCATCAGTCGGACAAGTGATCTCGCAAACCAAGCAGAGAATACATTCTTTCGTGTATAGCGGTATTACTTCGTTCTCAAGAGATAGTTCGAATACATTTGTAGGACAAGCATCTATGCACTTCATACAGACTGTACAGGCATCCACATAAACCGCTACGATGTTCCCATATATCAGTCCACCATCGTGTTCGGAACTCCAGACGGCATAAGGCCTATCATGACAGATTCTATTCCACGTTGTTCTGAAATTCTTGTCTATTGGCACACTTATACTATCCATTCATATCATTTAGATTCTCTGCAAACAAGCTTATTCGAAATCGCCTAATCGATTTTCGCCTTCAATTGATTTTAAAGGGTTCAGATTGATAGTTGATTCCAGAGTCCCTAGGTATTTTCCTTTTTCGTCACGAATTGCCTTGTATCGGATCAGTACCTTACTCAGCTCGCCATTCACCGGCATATCTAGCCAGAAGTCTATTTCATCCCTCTCTCCACTCTTTAGATACTCAAGAACCTTCTCAACTTTGTGTATGCTTCCTGATGGATGACACATTCTGACATTTCTGCCAATAACTGCTGGTCCACGTTTGAAGATTCGTATTCCATGACGGTTCCAATACAGGACATTATCCTCTGCATCCAAAACCGAAAAATCGACTGGTATCATGTCCTGCATAGCTGCAAGAAATTCGGGTGATAGTTTCTCAAGTGCTTTCAGAAGTGGTTCGATTATCATGTTCTACCTGACCTCGTTGAGAGTGAATACAATTGAATACTGCAGTCCCTAATCATTGTGTCGCCTGAAACACATATTGTCTGGATTGAAGAATTTCTTCAGATTTTGCTAGCTAGATGTAAAAACAATCTCCATTTCTGCTTAATATAGTCGGAATGGATTACATGTTTGTGTGAACATATTATGACCTTTACAACTTCGACTAATCCTAAGCGACTATCCAAAGAAGAAATGACAATGATGATTCTTTCATGTCCAATATGCTCACACCCTTGGCCAGAGGGCAGTCAGGTTTGTGGGAACAAGGAGTGTGGCGTTAAGGTAAGGATCGAACCCAAGTCGCTGAACTGGTGGATGTTTTATCCTCGTTGCAACGGATGGGGCCATCTGCCAGCAGAGGATTGATTTTGATTTGCGTTAGCTTTTTCCAAAATTTGGTTGCAATGCTCAAGTCTTAAGTGCCATCAGGTACTGGAGAAGTATAGACCCACAGCACGCATCCTTCCTAAGGAGCGGTCTGTCTGAGGGAGGAATCGCCTTGGATGAAGTCATCATAAGGTATCAGACAACCACAGAAGTTGAAAAAACCAGAGTTGTTCGTGTTGATGAAACCGGTTTGAATTTAGATTTGCGCGACATTGTGGAGATTGACCTTCTTCCACTTATTTGGTGTACCAAACTAGAGAAGATTACACTTCAGCATAACCATCTGAAAACAATCGACCTCACCCCTCTGGGCAAATGCATTAATCTTGAGATATTGCGACTTGGCGATAATCATTTGGTATCTGTGAATCTTGAACCATTAAGCGATTGTGCATTTCTTCGTGAAATCGATCTGAGCAATAATGCACTTCGAACCATAGACCTATCTCCTCTCTTCCATTGTTCAGAGCTAAGCGAGGTCAAATTTGATGATTCTTCAGTTCTTACAGCAGACTTGCTTCTAAGGTCAATAGGTAGCTGGCCTGATGTTCTAGTTGATAAGTTCCACAGGATACTGTGGAAATCTTCAGAATCATAGGACTTCGAAATGCTACATTAGTCATAACAGAGAATTCGGAGTTTGTATTATGGATTTAAAATTAAAGGGCAAACACATACTCATTACAGGTGCATCTGGAGGAATAGGCTCTGAACTAACAAAGCAATTTCTGACTGAAGGCGATATTGTGACTGCCTGCTACAATAGTGAGAAGCGACAGCTAAGTGATTTGATGGAGTTATTCAATGATAATCTACTACTGATAAGTGCAGATATTCGAAAAGAAGAATCGATGAAAGAAATCTTTGCGCAGGCCAATTTGCGATTTGGAAGGGTCGATGGGGCTATTGCAAATGCCGGAATTGCCAATCATGAAGGCGTCAGTGTGAGTGAGATGACACTTGCACAATGGGATAGCACCCTCGGTGTGAATCTAACAGGTTCCTTTCTCACCGCAAAATACTTCTTCCGAAATCTTGAGAAATATCCTGGTGATGCTGCTTCTTTGATTCTTGTTGGGTCTACTGCAGGTCTCTTTGGAGAGGCTTGGTATAGTGATTACTCAACATCGAAGGCTGGAATGCATGGAATGATGATGAGTTTGAAAAATGAGATTGTTCATTTGGCATCTAGAGGTCGAGTGAATCTTGTTAACCCTGGCTGGACAGTTACACCCATGGCAGAAGGTGCTGTATCTGATCCCATAATGATGTCTAGAATTGTACAAACAATTCCTCTCCGAAAGATCGCAGAACCAGAAGATATTGCATCCACTATTGTTTTTCTAACATCTGATTATGTTTCTGGTCATGTTAGTGGTCAGACAGTCACTGTTGCAGGAGGAATGGAGGGACGAGTATTATTCACTCCTGATGAGGTGTCAGATTACGTAGACCGATACACGTCCAAAGAGAAACGGTGATCAGATGGCGAATTTTGACAATCTTGCTCTTGCTTATGATGATGCTATTGATTGGTCTGCACGTCTAAAACGAGAATTGCCTTTCCTACTAGATGCATTCTCTAATAGTAGGCACATACTGGATATGGCCTGTGGCAGCGGTAGGCACGCAGTTGCTCTTGCAAAAGAGGGGTACATTGTAGATGCGTTTGATACGAGCGACGTGATGGTTACAACAGCCAGGACTCTTGCTAAGCAACGAGCGGCTGAGGTTGAATTTTCTGTGGGGGATATGCTTGAAGTTACTGAGAGATATGCCGGAAAGTATGATGGTATTCTATGCCTAGGCAATTCACTTGCTTTGTTACCTCATCTTGATGACTTGCGTCTTGTTCTATCAAAGGTAGCAGATCTTCTTTCAGATAAGGGCTCATTTGTATTTCAAACATTGAATTTCGAAGAGATTGAAGCAACCGGTTTCACAAAATTTGACTCCAAAGATGGAATCTTGAGAACTGGCCAAAAAGTTGTTTTCAACAGGCAATTCGAACATACATCTGATGATTGCGAAACAACTACTCTGATACTATCCACAATGATTCTGGAAGATGAAAAGTGGGTTCACACGGAAACCCGACAGAGTGTTCTTCGCCTCAATATCTCCCTTCTGACGGAGCTGCTTGATCAGACGGGATTGGGGCGATTTGATGTATACTCGACGTATGGCAAGACGCCTTTTGAACGAAAAACGAGCCGCAGTATAGTCATACACGCAAAACGGGCAATCTAATAGCCTATCCATAGTTTGCGCCATCGGTTCTCCTTGTTGCTGCATACTATCTGAACTAGGGCCAACGTCATGATTACACTAACAAAGGCACCTGCCACTGAATATCCTACAAGAATGTCGGCTGAGAGCAGGGTTGCAAAAAATATGGCTAGAGGACCAATTAGTAGGTTTGGATCAACCCATGGCCAGAGTAAATGGTTATACCAATGAATTGGATAATCAAGAATTAGATGGAATACAATACCGATTGCACAAGACAAAATCAGATGAGGTGTAATCCTACACACTTCCTGAAGTTCCTCCCTATCAAGACAAAAGATTCGACTGATTAGTGGTGGATAGATGTACCTTGTGACAAATACTGCAAGAATGAGACCCAGTGTTAGAGCTCCAACGAGACTGTGAAGAATGAAGTGATCTGTCAGAATACCTCTGAAAAATAGATAGAGTGGGATAACCTCAACATCAGGTATAACTGAGCCCACAATTAGACCTGGAAGTACTAGTCTTTTGTCTAATTTAGAGGACCAATAACCAACAGGATAGTGGAATAGCGTGAATGGCATTTCATTTCACCTGGCATAAGAACCCCTATGAATGTCTGCCGTTTCAATACTTTTAAAGATACGAAAGATATTGCGCCTTTTGGTGCTAAGGATAATGGGACTTTACGAGTTCGATGGCAAAAAACCCAAAGTTCATCCAGATGCTTACGTATCCCCCAGAGCCTCTCTTCTAGGAGATGTTGAGATTGGTGAAGATAGTAGTGTCTGGGAATTTGCTGTAATCCGTGCTGACATGAACTATATTCGTGTAGGTCGTGGGTCATCAATCCAAGATAATGCTACCGTACATTGCGAATTCATGAATCCGACAGTTATTGGTGATTATGTAACTGCAGGACACAACTGCATGATCCATGGTGCTGAGATTGGCGATAATGTTGTTGTTGGCATCGGTGCCATAATTCTCTCAGGTGCAAAGATTGGTGAAGGCAGTGTCATAGGTGCTGGAACGGTTGTCACCGAACGTACGGAGATACCTCCAAACTCGCTGGTTCTTGGAATCCCTGGAAAAGTCGTGAAGGAAATAAGTTCTGACATGCGTGAAGGATTCAAGATGAATGCAGAACTCTATGTCGAATTGGGGAAGAAGCACAAGAAAGTACATGGATGAAAGGCGAATATTATGTTAAGGCTTCTGCCAAATCTTTGGATGATTTCCATTCCCCGATAATATGGATGGTTTTTGCAAGCAGTATGGTTGTGGTTCCTAAATACTCCATCTCTATCTCTACCTCATGACCTGGAGTCAGCGTCTGATGATATGTTTGGACATCTATCTTGATATGATAATGCTCACCATCTTTGTCAACAACATCAATGAATCCATATGGTATTTCTTGTTCTCCAACCGAGCCAAGAGAATTTGATACTATCCTTGCAATTATTTTCACCATAAGCAGCACATATTAACTATTGTTAATAATGTTTATATCTCTTTGCTTGGCGCCTCTCATTGGTTGGAGATAATCAATCCACTCAACTGCTGAGGTCGTGATCTGGCACGTATCACGATAACTACCATATCATAACTGTACCAACCTCTGAAATTCTAATGTCACATAACTCCTCTCTATTCTCCAAGATTATATAGTGAAACAATGGACAAATCCTTCAATCTATTATGCTTGAAGAAGGCTGATATGGGACCATGTGGTTCGTATTAACAGGTGAATCAATTTGACTGACCATGCCATTGAAGCCATTCTCATTATTGACCTGAGTGGCAATCCAAGATTCTACATGCAGATTGACCCAAAGGCATTTGGCATGGATCCAGTTCTGGCATCAAGCTTCTTTGCTGCAATTGACATGTTCTCAAAACAAGTATTTGACCAAAACACACCTGTATTTCAGGTCGATTATGGTGCACGTGTCTTTACTGTTACCCATGGAGTGCGGACGAATTTAGTCGCAGTCTGCAGAAGGCGTCTTAAGCAGGAAACTTTAGACATACTAGATTCTTTATTGGCCGAGTTCGAGCTTGAGTGGCTTCCAGTTACTGAAACCGTTGAGTTCGATGAATCTTTCATTGATGTGTATCTCGAGTCTTTTGGGGAACGTGTAACCGCCAAACTCTCGCTTCAGGAGTTACCTGATACATGGGTGCCATATTTCACAGTCAAACCTGATTCTGTACCTACTGGTACCAGCAAGATTGTACCGTTCATCAATGGATCAAGAAGTGTTCGAGAAGTCATTGATGTAAGTAGTCTTCCTGAAGAAGAGGCTCTTTTCGAAATGTCCAAACTCTGGACTCATCGAGTTATTCGCTTTAGAAATATGGTTAGCTTCAAGGATTTTGTAAGCGCTAGAACACGGTTCTTGCGGCATATTCAGGCGACTTCGAGTGAAACGCGCGACCTACAAGACCTCCATCCAGAAATGGTTGGAGTTCTCCCTCATCTCGCAGGGCTAATCGATGGCAGACGCACTGTTCGCGAGATACTCGCAGAGCTCCAAGGCCAATACGATGAACGGGAGCTTTTACGTATCTTGGACCATTTGCGTGAAACTGAAGTTATTGAGATTCTCTCTCCTGAGAAGCGGCGCATTCTCCTTGCTAAGGAAGTCCTTGAGATATCTCTCCGAGCGGCTGAGGAAACTCAAAACCGGCGTGAGGCAACAAACGCGCTTCGCCTAGTCATGCAAAGGAGTGAAACTCCAGAAACCCTAGGCCAGTTACGGTTCAAGGACGACCAATGGAACGTAGATTTTGATTTCAGAATCCTTGAGGGACTGGACCCAAAACGGTTAATGCGTCTATACGGTGAATGGATGAAAATTATTGCTCAATTTGCAGTTGCACTTGATAGAAAACTCTTGGATTCGTTCATTCGCGTCCTTACCAAAGAATTTTCGCACCAAATAATCGACCGCTATTCAGTAGCTGACTTGAGAGGCATAGAAGAGTTCGGATTCTGGTTGGAGCAACTGACCACCGAACAATGGCCAAAGGTTCAAGTTGCTGAAACTTATCCGCTGGAAAAAATAGGGTCAAGCGGTCTGGAAGACCTTGTCCATGTTCTTGTTCAACGAGGACAGGTTATCTATGGTTCTGAAATCATTGTAGGAATATGTGGCATTTCAGGCATCCCACTAATGGAAGGTATGCCTGTCCAACACGTGAAACAGAGCAGAACCGAGTCATTTCAGCGCTTCATGATAGAATACTCTGATTTATGTCCCGCTGCAAAATTAACACTCCTCATTCTATCTCGACAAAGAGGCATCTCCTTACCAAAAGGAATAAGCTACTGATTTAAAGCCCATATTGATACTATATTAATAGAGCAACCTCTAGAACTCTTGAAAGGTGCATACGAATGAGCCCAACGTATTTGTTGAAAATTGTCACGGTCGGATCTGCGTCTGTGGGAAAGACAAGCATGATCATTCGCTACTCATCCGGTACATTTCGCGAACATTACTCTCCAACTCTCGGAACGGGTTTTGCCTACAAGAAGATGAAAATGGGAGATGACTTCGCGACCCTTCAAATATGGGATATGGGTTCCCAAGATTTCTTGGAGCGCGTTCGAGCAAACTACTACATCGGTACTCATGCAGTGGTATTCATGTATGACGTTACAAGTTGGGAGTCAGTCAATGAGGTATACGACTGGAAGAAAGAAGCCGATAAGAACTTGGACAATTATACTGCACTCCTTGTTGGAAATAAGATGGATCTTGCTTTAGATCGGGTCATCTCACCTGAAGAAGGGAAGAAGCTGGCTGAGGAGCTTGGAATGGATCATATTGAGGTATCAGTGAAGCTAGACAAGAATGTGAATGAGGCATTTGCCCGCGTTACGAGAAACATCATTACTCATTTCTTTTGATTGGACTATCCCTCTCCGGTACATCACTGCCGAGCCAGACATTTCTCCATAGATCATCTTTTGCGTATCTTATCAGAATCGCAATCCAAAAGATTCCCATTATTGCACTTGTCAGCATATTTGCAGTATAGAATCCTACACCTTCAATATCGCCTCCAGCAGCAAATAGCAGAACAAGTGGTCCCACAAAGACGAAGGGATCCACCCACGGCCAGAGAATCGGGTTGAACCAATGCATTGTGTAATCTATCAAGAGATGGCTGACGACTCCGAGAAAACAGGATAGAACTAAGATTGGAGTTATTTTGCAGGCCTCCTTCAGATCCTGTCTATCAACCCCAAATATTGTAGAAACTATCCACGGGTAAAATAACGATGTTGCCACAACTGCCAAGGTTGTTCCAAGTGTAAGTCCCCCTACAAGACTGTGTAAAATCAAGTGATCAGGTAGTACTCCAGTAAAGAATAACCATAGGATTGGTACTTCGATATCCGGAATAACTGACCCTACTACTAGAGCTGGCAAAATCAGTTTCTTATTGGCTTTAGATATCAACCAAGCTAGTGGGTAGTGTAGGGGCGTTACTGGCATTGAAACGTAATCTCCTCTTTACAGCATAGCTCTTGCTGATGCAACATAGTAATGTGTTTCGATGGTT
>CAYMLT010000081.1:0-10938 GCA_964391265.1 uncultured archaeon | reverse complement strand
CTTCCTCTTCAAGTTGGAGTCTACGAACTACAAGTTTGGGTTACCGATACAATCGGTAACACAATCAGCACTACATTCAACATAATTGTTGAAGATACGACACCACCAATTTGGATTATTGGCCCTGTTAATCAGGGTCTTCTATACGGTGAGCATCTGCAAATGCAAATGTCCGCGTGGGACATGTCCGGCATAGGAAGATGGGCGGTGAGCGATGATGTACAATTTCATATTGATAACAATGGTCTGCTAATTCCCACTGATGAATTGCAGGCGGGAGTCCATTATGTCAATGTCACTGTTTACGACATATACGAAAACGGATTGACAACTCAATTCGTTGTTGTAGTACGTGCAACAGAAGCAGGTGGTCCGGATATATCCCTGGCTGTCATTGTGATCCTAGGAGTCACTGGAGCAGTCATGGGAGTGATGTTATCGGCATTCTTTCTTGTAAGACGCCGGGACAGCACATTACTTTCCGATGTGAGCACCGATTCAACCCGTGCCAGAGGAGGAAGTAAAAGAAAAATGTAAAGAATGAATGGAGATATAATATTGAACAATTTTATTTTCAAAAGAATGATATTTGCAATCTTCGTGGTTTGTATACTCACTAGCCCGCCTGTCTTTCTTGTTTTTGCACAGGAGTTGGATCCAAACCTCGATACCGACGGAGATGGTCTGACCGATTGGGATGAAATAAACCGGTATTGGTCAGACCCGGAAGAATGGGATACTGATGGCGATTTGATCGATGATGGAAAGGAAGTCAGAACAGGAACGAGTCCAATCGATGAGGACTCTGATGGCGATTTTATTCCTGACACCGATGAGTACACTGAATGGAATTCATTGGCAGAGGATGTTGAACAGAGGTATTACAGATGTCCCTATATTGCGGACCTTTCGCATCTCACATTGGAGGTCATTAATGACAGAGTAATACTACAACAGTCCTATGTTAAGGGGAATATCACAAAGACAGAGGATATCACGGCAACGATATACCAAGAAAGCTATCTGCACACATATGGAGATACGCACCTTGACAAAGATGATGCATATTGGGGAGGCCATGTTGCAGGAGGAATATTATCGCAAGACGCCGGA
Organism: uncultured archaeon; assembly: GCA_964391265.1. Classification (GTDB taxonomy): domain Archaea; phylum Asgardarchaeota; class Thorarchaeia; order Thorarchaeales; family Thorarchaeaceae; genus MP5-2226. The sequence goes on along the minus strand of CAYMLT010000081.1, from coordinate 9,825 downwards.
TTTGATATCATGGGTTCTGGCACTAACTGCGCAGTCCCTTGGCCATATCTTGAGATACTAGGAGAAGCTGGATGGCATGGAGGCTATGAGAATACTGATTATAATAACCACGACAACAGTGAGCTTAACATAACAGATGATACTATCAATGAAATCTATGAGTCCTATGAGGAGAAAGGCTGGGATCTTAGTGCTGCAACGCTTATTGCAGACATCTCAATTAGGAATACATACGATAGAACGGTTCGTTTAGAATCAGGCATATTTGATATTGTAGTAGATGGGATCGCATACCATTCCTCTGCTTGGGAATATCCTGAGATTACACTGGGAATAGGGGAAAATTTGACCGTTCATGCGAACTTTGAGCTAGAGGGCGATTCATGGATCACTGGATTGACAACAGGGAATTCAATCTTGTCAATCGACCCTGTTTCTCTTGAACAATCTGTTGCTGTAGGAGATGGCTGGGTGTCGCAAGAATCCATGCAGGAAAGTGTGCAGGCTGCCTGCGCACTTGTCGAGGTCAAGGGAGTTGGAAGAGAGGTGCACCATTGGATTACCGCAACTGTTGATAAAATTGACAACATGAATGTTCTCCGTGCTCTAGATTTGCTCTTTATTGACTATGGCTATAGATATGGGAGAATGTCAGATGTTCTCGGAGTTCCAAGTAAGCCCGGACAGGAAGTATGGACATTCGCATATTTCACAGATTGGTTTGATCCTGATACTGTATCAGATGAACTCAATTTCGAAAATCTAAAAATATGGGCAAGAGGGGCACTAACCCTACAATTGTCAACGGATAGTGATGGAGATTGGATTCCGAATTATGCAGAAATCCATTACGGAACGGATCCAAACAATCCGGATTCTGATGGAGATTATGCTGACGATTACGTCGAACTAGTACTATTCGATAGTGATCCATGGATTGAAGATACAGACGCAGGAGGTACAATTGATGGCATCGAATTCTTTGAAGGACTTGACCCGCATGACCCAACTGATGATGGATTGGAGCTACCCGACTGGTATCGAAATCATCCTTCGATGCTGAATGCAAAAATGGCAGCAAATGCGTTGATTGAGAGAGGTGTGAGTCCCGCGAATGATGAATTGACATGGGTGGCTCCACAAAGCCCAGCTATTGATACAACACATGACCATGATGGACTTGTCACCTATGTGAAGAATATGACATTTGGCCAAGTTGATGCGTCCAATATCGAATGTATCGACATTGGAGATGCAGATGATGATGGGGATAACGATATTGTCGTGGGAACATCATTACTCGGACTCCTTGTCCTTTATGAGAACACAACATCGGGATGGGATATACAGGTACTGGCCAACTATACAGAATTGTACGGAGTAACTGCAATGGTAACTGATGTAGCGATTGGTCATCCAATTTCGGGTGATGATTCATACATTGTTGTAGGAACATCATATTATACATCAGAATATCTAGGGGATGTTAGAACATTCAGGAATGACTTTGGAGATGAATGGACACCTGGTACAATCAACACAGACCCTATTGTTGGCGGAGTCTACAGTCTAGCAGTTGGAGATATTGGTAACACTAATAGATCGGTCATTGCAGTCGGAGAAGTGTTTGACTCGTCACTATATAATGCAAATGTAACTGTCTACTACAAAGAAGGTGGTCCTTGGCAATCTGACACGGTTGTCAACACAAATGAATCAAGAGTTGTAGTCGCAATAGGGGATTATGAAAGTACAACCTATGCCGGAAATGAAATTGTATATTGTACATATTCACATAATAGTACGCTAGGATACATTACATGGAAGGACAATGGTGGGGGAAGTCCAGGCTGGGCAGATTATGAAATTGATACCTCAATTACACCCGGTATCTCTTACACCAGTTTCATGTATGTAGATATGGGAGATTTGAACGGAGATGGAAAGCAGGAGCTTGCTGTGGCAATCGACCGCTATGCTTCAGATTCTGATAGTATTGAATTCTATGAAGGAAGTGCACCCACCACACCTAATCCATTTGTTGAGAATATCGAATTCGTTGGCGATGAATTTGTCTTTGATGACTTCGACAACGATGGACTAGATGAGGTTGCGTACATCTTTAGCAATTCCACCCTTTTCCCAGAATCAAGACTAATGATCTATGAACTAAATCTAACACAGCATGAAACATGGACATTCGTTGAAAACACCCTTGAACCTCTTGTAACTGCAATATGTACTGGTGACATGGATGGTGACAACGATATCGAGATGCTCTATGGTACTAAAGGAAACGGTTGGCTGGTTTTGTGGGACCGCGCTGAAGGAGCACTCTGGGCAGATCGGACACAGACATGGACAATCAATGTGACCATACCAGAACCATGGATATACGAAGGACAAACATTCCCTGTCAAGGTCGACATAAACAATCTTGGAGATTTCAATATTGCAAATCTCACAATGACTTGCACACATAGTCCGTTGCTATTCGATTACAATAGTCCAACTAATCTTGTAAGTGAGATTGTCGTTGATGGAAGTGCTTCATACACATTCCTACTATGGCCCCAAACCATCGGGAATTTTACAATCGATATCAATTTGGATTCCCATGCTCCAAGGATATCTCATGTTTCGCAGTATCAATGCACTGTGAAGCCCTTGCAAGCAACACAAGCTATCATTGGACAGGCTTTGCTTGAACTTGCTCTTGCTACTAGAAATGAAACCATTCTAAACGCATCGATAAAGGTGGGTAATTGGTTCGATTCGGTCAAGATCGATGCAGGTCAATTCTGGGCATGGAACGCTGATGCGAACTACACAGACGTTCTACGACCGGGTCATATCCTGCCAACGATTACAACTGCAAACTTCCTCCTCAACCTCTTCAGAGCAACAAAAGATATGGATTATCTCATTCTGGCGCTTGGAGCAGGGCGATACATCATGAGTCTAGCAGTAGAAACGGCTCCAAACCATTTGGCGTTTTCACCTATAGATCGTGGTGTTCACGAGGCGGCTGCCGCGGGAGAGTTCTTCATTGACATCAACCAAGAGCTATTATTTGATCTCTTTGCAGATACAGCTACAGGATTAGCGAATTACCTCTGTTCGTTGGCGAGTGTGGTCGGTGATGGATATTCGTGGGGCGATTCTCCAGGTCTCACTGAGGTCGCAGTGCATTTTCTGGCAAGAATGGAAACTGACACTGGTGACTTATACGCATATCATGACTATGCCGAAGGCGGCGGTGTCTACTTGGCGGATATTGCAATCTCAGAGCTTGATCCTTGGATGGAAGTGGAGAGTCCCTTCGACTACTATGATGAGTCAGGTATTGCAGGCATCAGTGCAGCTCTTGCAGATCTGGAAGATCAGCTTGAACTCGACTTTGCTTCAGCATTGTATGAGAATGGTGAGGAGCTAATAGCGGAATCATATCTAACAGGACAAGGAAGAAACTGGAACGAGGCAATCTGGACAGTTGATACAGATGAACTTGCCAAATCCGTGAATTACGACTATGGTGTATCTGGTGTCCTTCCAGCATTAGGAGAGGCATACAAGAACTATGGAAATGAATCAACATTGGATGCAGTCCAAGAAACTGTATCATGGGTTTCTAATAGTCTTCTATTGATTACAGACCCAAGTGTTGAGAAGGGTACAGTCGAACTTGCACTCGCTGACGTTATCGAGTCAATGCTCTATGTACATTCAATAACACCAGTCATTTTTGTAGGGTATTTCGTTGATCCAATGACATCACTGAGCGGTCTTTCATTCACTATCTCAGGATATGCCCAAACACTTGGCTATTATGCAAGAAATGTGAATCTGACAGCTCCAACACAAGCATGGTACATCTTAGATGCTCCTCAAACCGAGAAGATTGGAATTGGTACTATTGCTGAACCTAGTGTGGAAGTTGTCGAGTGGGATGTTACCCTATTGCTCCATGGCACATTCAATATCACCGTAAATGGTGAATCGAGTAATGCCGGAGTAGGCACCAACACTGCAGAAGTGATTGTAACTGATGTAGGAGTGACAAAGATAGGTGGTCCTTACGAACCAACTGCAGAAGGCGGTTTTGTTGCACTTCAGGTAGGCGCTCAGTTCAACAATGAGTCCTTATACAATATTGGTGAGAGTATCTTTCTGCCTATCCAAGCAGAATATGTGGATACTGAGCAACCAGCATACAATGCGTCAATACAGGTTGGCGACTATGGATTAGCTGTTATCGATGAAACAGGTACGGGATACATCGTAATCACTTACCTCGACCCTGGAACAATTGAAGTTCCAATATCACTGAGCTATGACAAGCAGTCAGGTATCACAGATGGTTCTAGTACTCTCAATCTTTCATTGACTTTCACGAGCCTTGAGGTATGTGATGCCAATGTGAGTACAACAATATCTGAAGCAGGTGCCTTCGTCACATTCAAGGGAAGAATCTGCTATTCGCACAATGGAATGCCAGTTTCTGGCGCATCAGTCGCGTTGGATGGGGACCTGAAGGGAGTGACCGATGAAAACGGATACTACACCTTCACGCATACTGAAACCCTAATTGGTCCTGTAAACCACACAGTCACAGCTACTACTGATGGTGATAGCAGAATCACATTCTGCACGCAAAGCTATACGGTATCAATAGACTGGGTGGGCTTCTGGAATCCTGTGACCATGGCAGTAGGCATCGGCGCAATAGTTGGTGCCGTCATTGTTGTCGTTGTAGTTGCCCGACGTCTTAGAAAACCAAGTACCTAAATCTAATGTAGATACGAGAGGATCAGATTCCATCTGATCCTTCTTCTTTTTTTTCTGAACGTGAAATGTGACTATTCTATTTCTTCTTTCTTCTTTTTCGTTCTAGTTCGTTTTTTTGGAGCTGTTACCTCTACAACAACGGCTTCATCTGTTTCCGTTTTGGCTTTCCTAGTAGTCTTCTTCTTTGCTGGTTTCTTTTTTGCTGGTTTCTTCTTCGCAGTTTTCTTCTTCTTAGGTTTCGTCTTCTTTTCTACTGCGGACTCCTTGAGTGTTTCAAAGTCAGGATCGATATTGATGTAGTTCAGAACGAGTGCCCCAACAAGTAAGAAAGGAGCAAATATGGGAGCCCACCAAGTAAGACCAAACACATTGCTACCTGTTGCAAAAAGAGAGTAATCCATAATAGCTCCAAGAAGTAGAGCTGAAAGGGCCTGTGAAAGATTGAATGGGACTCCTTTGAATCCTTCATAGATTCCTGCTCTACTCTTTCCAGTCTTTATTTCATCCACATGAGCAATGTCAGCAGGGACGATATAACTCAGAAGATAGTAGACAGCCATACACGCAGCCATTGGAACAAAGATAATAACCGCAATCACTCCGCTATTGACATAGTGTGATAATTGAGCTAGGAAAGGCAAATCGATCATTATGATAGCAAGAATGACCATAGAAAGTGCAAGAGACCTCCCTTTGCCAAGTCTTTTGATGGCACCAACCCAAATATAGAGAAAGGCCATTATAGATAAGACCAAGGCTAATGCAGGTACTAGCAACTTATCGATTGTGTCTAAAACAAGTACTTCCTGAGCGAATCCAATTATTTGAGCCGTAATAGCTGTAAATGCGAATGATAAGAAACTTATTGCCATTATCCAACCAAGGTAATCGGGATTGCGCAATGCAATCATGGTTTCATTGGATAGGCTTCTATCAGGTATTGCAATATCAGGACCTTCTCGAATCCAGAGTATAGAGGGAATAAAGAACAGAACCTCCATTATGCAGAAGGCAAGTAGAAGCGACGTTCCCAATTCGCTAAGTCCAGCGGGTGGACCTACTGCAAAAAGATAGACTGCAAGGATACCCATTGCGATTCCCAATCCAGTACCAATCCAGTTTGACGTGTTCTGAAGACTTGATACTATTGGTCGATCATCTTCATCAGTAATTTCTGGCATCCAAGCTTGGAAAGCGGTAAGAAGGAAGGCATAGAAGAATTTCGTTAGGCAAATGAAAGCCATGAAGTATCCAAAAACAAGAAATTCAAGGGCAGGGTCGGCTGTATTCATGAACCAATTAGGAATGAATAACATAAATGTCGCAATGGCTAATCCTGGTGCCCCAAAGATTACAAACGGTTTTCGTCTTCCTAATCCTGTATCCACTTGGTCGCTGTAATATCCAGTCAACCAATGAGTCAGTCCAATGACAATATAGGACATGGACAGTGCGATACCTGATAAAATCCAAGATAGATCGAACAGCGCACCGTAAATGTAGAAAACCGTAAGGTCCGTAATCGTCAATAGAAGGGACGAACCAAATCTACCCATACCATAGACGAACTTCTTGAATGCTGACAGCATTTCCTCCACAACCAACCGCGCAGATTAAATCTAAACGCTATACATGATGAGGAGGTTTGATTTAAGTCCTGTGAAGACATCAATAAGCAGGGTTTTTTCTCTTGCTATAACCGCTGAGCTAATAACAAGTTGGACTAATGAACCATGTATGAGAACTCTCAACGTTTTTACTCTTTTACTTCTTCTTGTTCTTCTTTTGCCCGTTAACACCCCAAATGAAATACAATACATTGATGACAAGATGATAGTTGCTCAGGACACCATAGTTGAGAGAGACTGGTATGTTAATATGGTCCTTGTTAATTACGATGTTTCTGTAATAGAGGAAGACCTTCTCTTGGCAGGACTTCCTCAGCAGAGGGTGCATGATGCTGATCCGATATCCATTACGTACAATTTACATTACGATGTAATCTATGCCAATGAATCCTATACAAATTCAATAAGGCAGTTAATTCTCGACAATTCAATCAATGGTACAGATACTGGTACAAGACTTGATGAAACTGCTTTACAATATCAGAAAGACCACATCGATGAACCTCAAGCAATCTTCTATCCAAGAGATGGCAGGTCTATTGATGCGATGGTCATAGAAGATTGGCTTCAAGAAAACCCTGCTGTAGAACCACCAAAGCCGGGTTACATGTTCTATCTATTCAATTTCACAGAGTTCGATAATGCAGACCACAGTCTCGAACATTGGTACGATTACAAGCCTGTTGATCCAGATACCAACGAACCACAAGATTGGTTTAGACTTGAATGGGATAATTCACTGAACCCCAATGTCATGTTTCAATACCCTGGATTTGGAGGAAGGCACAATTTGTATGTTTTAGACCCGTCAGCAGATCAGTGGTATCTGAAGTGGGCTCGTATCTGGTGGGGAACTACAGCAGATTTTGAATACATGACTAAGGACTTAGATGAAAAGGTTAGCGAGCTTGACCTCACATCGCCAGCTGGGGGTGCTTCTCTGAATGAGTATCTCAATGAATACATCGGGGACCCTGTGAAGTATCTCTTTGCTCCGGCATCCCCAATGGGAGCACAACAAAACGATGTGACAACATATGCTGAAACAGGTTATTTGAAAAGCTTGGTGATTTGTATGGATGTTGCGGAGGGCACATCTGTAGACAGCTTGAGATGGGTCACAAACGCAGAGTATCAAAAGGCAAATCTTGAGGAACTGCTACCATTCGTTGAATGGGAAGTAGATGTTGAATTTCTTGACATTGATGATAGTGTAGAGTGGGCCAATCTCTTTTGGAACTACGCAGAAGTTGTGAGTGGTCAAACCATAGTTGATGGTTATGGAATGTTCTATGCAATTCGAGACTTTCAACGCGAGAACTACATTGATCCAGATGACGAAGGCATCAATGTCTTTGGAGTGGTTTTCATCAAGAAGGATATGGAGATGCATGTTTACGGCCGCCAGTATACCGGGTTAGGTGGAGGTGGACAGACCGTAATATGGAAGAGTTGGGACCGCTACTACCGATCTGATGGTGTCACTCCTAAAGCCGGTATCTCATCAATTCAACTTCATGAAACAATGCACGCCATAGGTCTTGGTCATACATGGAGCAATGATCACTACGTGGGAGACTTTTCATACACACCCATGGGCTACTATGGGCGCTTCAATGGAACAGGGAAATTCGATCAGAATTGGGTACAAGGAACGTATCTTGATCAGATGGAAGGAAATCTATGGTTGGACTTTCAAGAGAAACGAGAAGATATACCTATAGTAGCCCGCCCACAGACACTTGCTGCTGAGCAAGAGGTGTTGGATGCATTCAATGAAGCAAGAAACTACTACAACAAAATGGATTGGATGAGTTGCTATAATGCACTGCTTTCTGTAGAGAATTGGATTGATAGAATGATGTTTTCCGTTTCAGATGGCATTGCACCAGAGATAATTGATTGGGGCCTCATCTTCGCTGAAGATATAACGGCATGGGCAACAATTTCTGACGACCTTTCTGGTGTAGAAAATGTAACAGTGCATGTTCGCATCGGTTCAGAAGAATTACAATACCCTGCGACCTTTGAAGATGGAAATTGGACAGCAAATGTAGAACCGCTTCCAGTGGATATCGCCATCGAGATATGGGTCGAGGCAACAGACAAGGGTCTGAATACGGCTATCTCAGAATCAATCATATATGGTGTGAATTATGGACCAATTTATCCAGGGGATAACCCGCTGATCATAGGCAGCTTTCTCATCGGGTCAGTGGTAATAGTGATTGCAGGAATCTGGTTCTTTCAGAGAAGGCGTATCAGCGCAAATTGAATATCCTAAACGAGCGCTCATTACATTTTTATGTCAGAGTTCCAAGCGATTATATTTCGTGTGGCGAGGAATTCGCCTCCGCCAGACGATAACATGATGCTGTATCTGATTATTGGTGGAGTGGTTATAGTCATCATTGGTTGTGGGGATAGTCTTCAAGAAGAGAGAGTAGGCAATGAGAAAGTGAGGGACCTTCTGAGCAATCAGTGCTTAGGACAGTTCCTATTCACCCGTAGGGATAAAATATAGATGCTATTCAAAAACAAGGAGCCATCATCCGTAAACATACTCAGGCGCCGTTTGTCTTGACCTCATTATTAGAATCACGAATACTATGATAGTTATGGAAGAACCCAGTGTTACCAATATCGTTAGAGTTGAGATATTGAAATCGGTGCCAGTAGTATTTGTTATTCCTGTGCTGGTTGATGATTGAGTTGTAGTCGTGTCCATTTCACTGACAGTAAGAACCACCGATGAAACTAGGTAGTTACCTGGCTCGTCAAATACCACTACCCTTATCGTATGAGCACCAACCGATAGGCCACCAACATCTACGAAGATTCGACTTCCATCCCAAGAGCTGCTAGTGTTTAGCGATGCATCAATAATAATATTGTAGTGGTCAGGATAATCCTCCAAGAAAGTCCAAGATAGTATATGCTTAACAGTCCCCTCCACATATTGTAGATTACTCGGCGTTACCAGAAGCGTTGGAGATACAGACTCGTCGATTGTGACTTCAACTTCATCAGAAGTGGAGAATCCAATTTCATCAAAAACAGTTGCCTTAAACAGATAGATGCCCGGACTTAGCCCATCGAGGCTAATTGATATAGAACTTCCATCCCAGGTATCGTTAAGAATTTCTACAGAATTTCTTTCAATGATGTAGGAAGAGGGAGATGCACATTGGGAGTTCCAAACCAGTGTTACACCCGTGGTCCCATACTCTAGAGAAATGTCTGAAGGACTACTGATTGAAAATGAGGTCATAAAGAAAATCTGATTCATCCAAATTTCAAAGCCATCGATATAGGCCGAATTATCAGAATCGCCACGTAATCCATCCAGTAAGAAGCTATTCAATATTGACTGTCCATTTTCTTGTAATACGATTGACGCCTTGCCAAT
>CAYMLT010000080.1:0-10962 GCA_964391265.1 uncultured archaeon | reverse complement strand
TCCAACGCCAAGTTTGGTGGAGGTGATGTCATTGAGCCAATCTATCTATTGCTCAGTGGACGTGCAGTTGACGTAGTTGATAAGAACTACGAGAAGCAAGTACCTGTTGGAAAATTCGCAGTTGAGCATACTAGAGAATGGCTACATGGCGACCTACCTCATCTAGACGTCAATTCTGATATCATCATTGATTACAAGATCCGTGCAGGTAGCACTGACTTGGTTGGTAACTTTGATGTTTCACAAGGTGTTCCCCGTGCTAATGACACCAGCTTTGGCGTAGCATTTGCACCTTTCACCGATACAGAGAAAATTGTTCTCGAATCAGAAGAGCTCCTAAACAGCTCAAAGGTCAAGAAGGCATGGCCTCAGATTGGAGAAGATGTAAAGATCATGGGCACCCGTGTTGACAACAAGATACACGTTCAGGTTGCCGCTGCAATCATCTCCACAGAAACCAAGGATGCAGATGAGTACCTCAATGTTATGGATGCAATCAGGAACACCGTTCTAGATTACGCAGTGAAGGTCACCGACCATGAAGTTGAGGTTGCTGTTAACACTGCAGACTCCTATGAAAACGATCTGTACTATCTCACTGTTACAGGCACATCAGCCGAACAAGGTGACGACGGTCAAGTTGGTAGAGGCAACCGTGCAAACGGCCTGATTACTCCATACCGGCCGATGACCCTTGAAGCTGCAGCAGGTAAGAACCCTGTTTCTCACGTAGGCAAGACCTACAACGTTGCAGCCAAGGAGATTGTCGAACGAGTTGTGAAGGAGCATCCGGACCTCAGTCAGGTATACTGCTACATGGTTTCAAAGATTGGAGCGCCTATTACTGAGCCACAAGCAGTAAATGTAGAACTTTATGGTGATTGCGATCTCAATGCGATAAGAAAATCTGTTGAGTCCGTCACCGAGGAAGTCATTGCAAAACTTCCAGATGTTTGGAAAGGCTTTGTCAAGAGAGAGCATCAGCTCTGGTAATCAAGACTAAACGTAAGAGACCCCCAGAGGGTCTCTCAACTTATTTTTCTTATCTAATACGATCGGGAGTCAATTTTCTATATTCCATTTCCATCTGATAGAAGATGCCCCATAATACAATACCAATAAGGAATGTGACCAATCCGCTTCCAGAGGATATTGGCCAATAGAAGGAAAACATGATTGATAAAACTGGAATTGCTAGGAATAAACCCGCTAGACCTTTCAATATGGTCCGTGTGGCCCAGGTGTTCCAAGTAGGAAGAAGTTCCAGAGATTCTGGAACCCGTTCTGGAGGTTTAAAATCTGATTCGTAATTGTGCCCCATACCTATACACTCCATTAACACCAAGTAGTAGGGAGAGAAGGAATGTATCATTTTTGAATATAGTAGATGTACTTGGTCCCTGATTTTGCATCACGTATCGAGCGTTGCACCATGCTTTCTTTCATTATAGTACCAGAATGCCCATAGAATTATGCCAGTCCATATCACAATGATGTTGTTGGGCGGTAGAAGAATTGTTGAGGTTTCTACATACCATAGAACAATAGGCAGGAAACCAATGGCTAGCACAAGTCCTGAAATTGCTTTCAAACCGGAGCGGAATGTCCAGCTACTCAGTAGGCTACTTCTTTTATCCTCTGGTCCGAATATCTCCTCATCCTCTAGATTCAGACCTTCGTAATTATCAGCCATCGGTAAGCCTCCATTTCAATATACATTGTAGAACGAAATCATATTAGTGTTGACAGTGGCTTTTTCCCTTTGACGTTGTTGTAGCTTGTTTTTTAAGTCCTCAAGTATTGGTTCACCATAGAACAACTCTGGAGTTACTACTCATAGGGTTGCCATACATATCAGGAGATATTACAGCATGGGCAAAGTAGATGACCCAATTGCCAAGCGCATCAGAAAGAAAGCTGGTAAAGACATCAAGGGCGGGCTCTTTGGAAAGATTACCCATTACATCCCTGGATGGCACGGATACCAGGAGAAGGAAGAACGACGAGCAGCCGATAAGGTGCTCAGAGAATTCCTCGCTGATCAACTTAGGCTTGTTAAGCAGGACCTTGAGAAGCTCCAGATGATGGTCGTTGACTACAACTTGACCAAGACCTGGGAGACCTTCGATAGAATGCTTGCATTGACAGACAAGACTGAATCCGCAATCAGGTATGCCGATTATGGTTACGCTGCGTGGGGAAGCAAGGAGAAGATTGGTGAGAAAGAGCTCGATCAAGTGTATCAGTTCGACGCAGTTATCATCGAAGATATTGGTGCAGTCAATGATGTCGTGGAAGAATTCCAAGACCAGATGAACCAGGGCAAATTCGATGAGGCTTGGAACTACACCTATCGAATGTGGACCATTATGCAGCGCCTCGAAGAGAAATGGAAGCAACGCGAGGGTTTCATGAAGGGCTATCAGGAGTAGACTAGTATCACGATTCCGGACATTGTGTCCGGAGTCTTACACTCTTTCTTTCTGTACGAACTAGTGAAGAAAGGGCCGAAGAAAATAGTGAACGGATAAAAAAGCCGCTGAATCATTTTTCAATTTTCTTTTGTGTTGAATAGTAAGTAAAAGAACAATGAAAATTACTGCAACACCTGCAGTAGTTACTGAATAAGAAATCAGTGTAGAAAGAGGCCAATTATCAACCGATGGGGTCGACACATGATAAGCATCAATTGCATGACAAGAGCCCAGTTCAGACATAAACTTTGTATAGCCAACATAGACAAATCCATTTGAGCCGACTTCTATTGGTACAGGCCCGGTCTGACCCACACAACAGCCCCATGTACGGTCCCCAATAGTCTGGTTCCATTCCATGAAACCAGTTGAATTGATTTTGGTAAGCAAGAACTTGTCTGCATTTTTAATAACGCGCAAGATTGCGAATATTGACAGATCAGGAGCAATCGAAAACTCATAACACTCAACAAAATCATGGTAATCATAGCCATAATCTATGTCGATTGTTGTATTCCAGATAGGAGCTTCCAACGAGGACCATTTTCTAAATGTTGTATAACGAGATCCAGCTCCATTTGCGCTCATGACGGTGCATGATGCTGTATACAAGTCACCATTTGAATCAATCTCGATGCCAGTAACATAATCTTCTGAATTCCAAACTGAGCTATTCCAGAGAATATTGCAATTACTATCAAATTTGTATAGAGTATCACGATCCAATACAAAGATGTTTCCATCTAGATCGACTTCCAGATCATGCACGCCAAGTCCAGGAAAGGGATTGCTACAGATTACCTCACCATCACTATTCAGTTTCACTAACTCTAGGTTTGTAGATCGATTGATAGTATCAAAGCAATCAAAACAAACAGCCATTGAGCCGTCAGGCAAGAGTCCAATTTGTGGAGATGAGTCGCGATACTCCGAACCGCATGAGGTGTCCCAAATTATATTTCCAAAAGAGTCGTATTTTACTATTAGGATATCAATATTGGTTCGTTCTCTGGACGTGAGTCCAGCCGTATAAATCGCATTTCCGCTGGCGCACAGACTAGAACCACTAGTTTGATTTCCGTAGTGACGCGCCCACTCAAGTCCAGTCTGGGAAGCCCATCTGATCAACACCTGAGTTGAGTAAGAATTAGGAGGGATATAGTTTGAAACAGTCCCAATAGAGTAGACTGAATTATCATCACTCAGACAGATACTACTCAAATAATCTCTGACATCATATTCTTCAATATCGTCATTCTGTGGATATAGAAAAGATGCAGGAGTTGCATAGGAATTATTGAAGGTCGGTTGGAGAATCTCAGAAGGATCACTTGGAAAATCCATGACGGCACCCAAACTGGCAGAAAAGAATCGGACCGATACACTTCCGGAATATGTTCTCCAAGGTTCTGTTGAATTGTACATTCGAAATGAGTCCGTTGGAGCAAGACCAAATGCGACAGTAAGAATGTCAGATGGGTCTTCTTGCACGCCATCATCATCCTTAATCATCCCCTTCCATCCAGCAATCAAATCGAAATAATCAAGGTCCAAGCTGATCGTTGATACATCCCCGGCATAGGGAGGGACAGAATAGTAGATCAATTCCCAATTTTCAGAGGAATCAATAAGCCACATATAGACCTCGAAAAGGTCATCTGCTTCTTCATTGGTTGAGAAGTTTCCCGATGTAGTGATTCCATACTCAAGACTTCCAAACACATCATTTGGCATGTCTTCATACGGCCACTCAATAGATTGTGTAAAGAAGATGAAGTCATTTGTCATTGAAAGGGTCTCACGTTCATTGGCCAAAGATAGCTCAGTTCCCGGAACATGACTCCAAGTGAGCTCGATGTAATTATCTGCTTCTTCACCAATCATACCTTGTACCCAAGAGAACTCCTCTGAGTTGCCATACGTGTATACTTCAGGAATCTCATCAAATTCAGGGTCCGGTACAAGATCAATCATTTCAATTTCACTAGCTGATGAAAATGTCTGTTGAACATCTGAATAATGTGGGCTAATGTAGGTGCTAATTGTAGGGATCATAAGTAGAGTTACAATAATGATACTTGCTACTTTGAATCCCACCACACGCATACAAAATCGCTTCCTTACTGACACAGTAACATTGCATTAGATAAGGATTTAGTCCTGAGAAGGGAGAATCCAAATTTCGAAACGAGTTATTTCGTCATAGAATCCAATTCAATGCATATCTACAATGAGGTATGCAACATGATATAGCCCCATGAAGTTTTTTACATTTCAAAGCTCCTTCTTTTCATAGGAGCTCTAGATTATCTCCTAAATTCTCCGACATACATATGGATTATTTAAGATTCGCCACCTGAGATGTTTGATTTCTATTTTCAATTGAATCTACCACCTGCTGTTTGTGAACTGCTATAGCATACTATCGGGAAGAAAAACGGATTATCCAATGAAATCAGCAGATGTTGATTATTGGCCTATTTGCGTATGTCAATTCTTCTTACGTGTACAAGGCGTTCGCAGTGCCGGCATGTGAAATGACTAGGACCATACCATTCCACAAATTGATTGAAATCGATTGTACCACCACATTTTGGACACGCAACTCTCTGATGTTTTGAAAGTTCGGTAAGCGTCCGGGTAATGGATGTGAATTTCACCTGTGGGAATTGAGTCCGCTCGTAATCTAGCTCGGTCGGAGAAGACCTAGGGAGTATTCGATAATTTCGTTTCAAGGGGTGTCCCTCTCTAGAGTGTACAAGAAAAGATTCCTGTATCTATAAGACTGAGCAATACACGGAGTATACTTCATTTCTTGTGGCCATAACCCAAGTCGGAAAAGAGCTTATCGATATCACTCTTTCCTCTCTTGGCTCTCTTCGCGGCCTCAGGATTAGCAGTCTTCTTGAGGTCATCCAAATTAAGGATAGTCACCTTCAACTCAGGACTAGTCTTGATATCAACTACGATCTCTTTCAGACCGATCAGGCGATTATCATCAATCATTTGACGAAGGTCATTGCGCATCTCATCATCAGACATGATTAGACCCATACCTCCAACCATCTCATCTAGCCAATCTAGAAGTGTCTTTAGAGACTTACCTATCTCAGATTCACCATGTCCCATCGCGACAATCTGACTATTGATAGGATTTACAATATCGAAATTCTGCAGAACGTCCCAATCATTTGTCATCCAGTCATTTACAAGATCGAGTAGAGATACCAAATACATTCACTACTTTATCGGAATCAATGGCAGTGTAATAATATACCGATAGTTAAGCTCAAACGGAGCTGGTAATTTCGAAAGGGAATACCAAAAGCAAAACTACTACACGAATCAGATATTCTAAAGATATAACGAAAGAAGGATGGAAGACCGGGATAGCTACCCCGTCTCCACCAACGCTGCAATGCTTTACGAGTCGGTTTCACAGAGTCTTCCAAACTCCTCTTTCATCGAAACTAATACGAGTACGCGACGGCCAAACGATTTCCGAAGAGGGGATCGATTAGAAGGAGTGACCCGTCTATATACTCGTAGTCTTGTCAAGTTCGATTATCTGGATTACGTGGATTATCTGTATTATCTATTTCACAGACTTCATCTGGATCGTCGTCTTGTGGTATTTGCTGGCTCTGTGCATCAGTATAGATTAGATACCCAGTAGCCACCAGCCCAAGAACAATGAAACCTAGTGCAAGAGTTACCAGTCTTCTTCGTTGCATAGCAAATCCAACCGTCGTTCGCTTACAAAAGGTTACATTTTGAAATTATTAAGTATTTAGAATAGGGTGGTAATGTAATGTGGGGGATTATATTCTAATTTCCCGATAATAATAGGGTGCACAAGATGAGATACAACTTTAGTAAAAAGTTCCCTGCCTCTGAAGAATTCAATACACAATATCAAAGTAGACAGATTGTAGATTGTATCCATGACTTAGCATTAGATCTTATGCACTCCCTAAGGTGTGGCGATCATCGATTTGACCTAATTGCACATTATAACAAGTTGAGCAAGGAGTTGGACGCCCTTTGGTTCAAAGCCGGAAATGGTTTAGTCAGAGTTGATTCAATTGCAATCTTGCGTGCGATTCGGAAGGTTATTTGTGCAGACATTGGAGCCAGCTTGAAACAGCCAGTTATTAGTCGCAAAAGATTGCAAACAGAGATTGCTCTCCTAATTACAGCAATTAACCAGTTTCTCCTGCCCGATATCAATCTCTCTGAAAGATAACACTGATATCAGGTTCGCTTTGAAATCACCCTACAATGAAAGTCACCTTACTAGGAACAGGCACATCCTTCCCGGACCCAGACCGAGTGCAATCTGGCATCATGATTGAAACAGACGATGCATACTCGCTCTTTGATATTGGCTCAGGTGTACTCCATCGTCTGGTGCAAACACAAATTGATCTGAGCAGCATTTCGAGTCTATTCATCAGTCATTTCCATATTGACCATTGCTCGGATTTTGTGACCCTCCTACAAACACTCTGGCTACAATGCTATGATAGGCACCTACAGTTATTTGCACCACCTCCAGTAAGAGAGTGGCTTCGAGGCATCTTCGAAGTAGGCATGCCATTCTACAGAGATAAAGTGCTAATAGAGCCATACATCCTTCGAGAATATGATTCTGTACAATCAGGAGAACTGAGCGTTTCAGCATGTCCTACAATTCATGGAAATCATGATGTTAGAGCGTTCAAAATAGAGCACCAAGGAAAATCAATCGCAATTTCCTCAGATACTGCACCCTGCCGAGATATTGTCGAATTGGCTAAAGGTGTAGATGTTCTGGTTCATGAATGTAATTGGCTAGATGGCTCATCTCCGAGCGGCATTCACACTACACCAAGTGAACTGACCAGTATTGTCGAAGATATCAATCCCAAGAAAGTAGTCCTAACTCATATGAAACCCGAAGTTGTTAAAGAATCCGTAAAAGTACTCTCAATAGTTGGACGCAGAACAAATGCAGAAGTTATCTTGGGCGAGGATCTTATGCAGTTTGAAATCTAATCAAGATTAATACCTGATGATTTCTTCTTTCTTTCCAATATCATTTCATCTGAGGGTTTGTACATCCTTATTATGTTTCGAGAACCAAATGCTGCAGTGAGCACGAAGAGAGGGCTTGTTTGGGTTAGGCTCGCGAATTCTGGCCATATCAAGGGATAACCTAATTGCAGCACACCATAGGCATTGATAGCGAATACAATAAACCAAGCTGTAGCATGAACGGCATTGAACACAGCTGCTTTCCTTGCAAACCCGTAGGAGTAGTAATCTAGAACATAATACGTTTCTCTGAAGATGTAGATGAGAACCGCAAGTGTAATGAAGAGCAGGGCTTCGAGTCCAAGAACGTAGTAGAGAGAGTATGCCCCAAAAATCAATAGGGCAAGTTCAAAGTAGGTTTTCATCGGATTGAAGTCGCGTCTGTGGTCATCAGCCACTTTTTCAGTAGGCGGCTGAAAAGGAGTTCTCTCTGGTTCTTCACTCAACATGAGTCACATGAAAAAAAAAGGCGTAATTCCTTTTAACTGACGGTTTAGGAGCAAATCTTAGCTAGTTTATTGAGTGATTTGAGCTTTAGCTTTATCATGTCAATCTTTAAAACATCTCAACTAACACTAACTAACAGAACTCGACTATCATACGGGTGTATTTAGTATGGCTGATTCAATTGAATGGACAAACGCTGGACCTGAAACCATTGTCTGGCGCTATCCCGATAACAGGATTGATTGGGGCTCACAGCTTATTGTTATGGAGAACCAAGCCGCAATCTTTTACAGAGATGGCAAGGCTCTTGATACATTTCTAGCAGGCCGCCATAAATTAACGACAAGCAGCATGCCCGGCCTCGTTGGTTGGCTTCAGAAAAAGGTCAAAGGTGACGTTTTCGAAGCTACATGTATTTTCTTGTCCCGCGGGCAATTCCAGGGCAAGTTCGGAGGAAGAGGACAAACAAGTGACCTGGCGCCGTTGATGTTCCATGGCAACTTCTGGTTCAGAATTAAGGAACCGAAGATCTTCACAAACGAAGTCGTTGGTAATCAGAATGCTTTCGATACGAGGAAGATTAACGATTTCCTGAGGTCATTCATGAACGAACGCATCATTGATGAGTTTGCTCATTATGATTTGCAGGCAGTCTTTACTCAGCTTGACGAAACTTCATTGAAGGTCAAGACCAAGGTGCGAATGAACTTCGAGCGGATAGGTCTCGAGCTTGTAGATCTCAAGTTTGAAGGAATGGACACCACAGAGAAGTACCGTGACAGACTCTTCATGCTTAGAACAGCTGGAGTCAGTGGTTCACAACTCATTGGTTCAGAAACCATGAAGGACGCTGCCGAATCTCTCGGCAAGAGTCCAGGTGCGGGTTTTGGAGCAGGGATGGGCTTCATGGGAGCAATGTCCGGCGCAACCCAAGGCGGTGGCGGTGGAGGAGCATCAACTCCAGCTGGAGCTAAGTTCTGCAGCTCATGCGGTACCGCATTACAAGGCGCAAAATTCTGCCCGAATTGTGGTCAGAAGGTAGGATAATAGTAAAGGAGTGAGAATTCTCACTCTCTTATTTTCTTTTTCTACTTCGTTTTTGACTCATTTGCAGATGCCAAAACATAGTAGGTTTCTGTACGAGTATTGAAGCGACACATTCAGCGTAAAACAGGATTTGCCATTTCCAAAAGCGTAAATTAATAGAAAGCGAATGACTACTGAGAGAGAATGCATAAGAAGAATGTGAATAAGAAGATCAGAAAAAGAAGCCTAGGATACTGGGTTCCATCTGATTATAGCTATCCTCCCATGCTTACAGCTTGGATGACAAAAATCGACAAGGCGGGTAGAAAGAGAAGAAAAACCTCCAGATTCCTCAGACATCCACCTCCAAGATGACCATTTATTGGCATATTCCTAATTCGAAATGAAACAATGCAATCTTCGTTATTCTATGATTGCATGACTGATTAGGGAGATGTCAATCTGGCAACAAAGAAAAAGATCTCACAAGCGAATTAAATCGATCTCACAAATCCCATTATAATCTATACATAGTGAAAGATTATATGCTTTCGAAAAAAAACATTCATGTGGGATTCGTCAGAGGAGAGGAAAGAGTGTGAGTGATGCTTTTACAATCTTGATTCTTGGAGCACTAACATTTCTACTGTTTATTCTCGCATATGGTTCAGGTGTTCTTGATTCATATGTCAGCTGGTATAAGAAATCAAAAGATGATTTTAATAAACGATTGATGGCGTCCGATGTGCGCTCTGAGGTAACAGATCCTGATAGACTGCTGCATGATTCATGGGGAAGAGAAGGAAAGAAATATGATGAAAATCCAAATGGCCATTAAAGCATGAAGAAGCAGAGATACCAATATACCTATGATGATGAATCAAGGAATGAAAACGATCGTAAAAGACGATGTGTGGCAATCTAGCCGCACTATCTTGATTCTCGACAGTTCTTATTTGTTAATTCAATTTATGGCTATACATTCAAATGGAGGAGTAGCAATCTTATTCATGGGAGCTGACCTCACGATTGAATACCTCCCAAATCCGAGAACATAACAGGCTCACAGGGAGTTTTTACACACCCACACCAGTAGCCGATTTCATAGTCGACAAAGCAATTGGAAAGTGGATTCAAAAGAAGAAGAATCACCAGCCAGAGATTGAGAACATCGAATTGTTGAGATCAATCAAAATCCTTGACCCTGCGGTTGGTGATGGGGTGTTCCTAGTCGCCGCTGCTCAATGGTTGCTCAATGCGCGGCAGGAAATTGGAGAAAATGCATCTACATCAAATATGCGAGAGTTCATCGCATCCGAAAACCTGTATGGAGTGGACATTCAGAAAACTGCAGTAGAACAATGTAGAGCGAAGATTATACAATGGGTTTCTGCAGAGGCACCAACACCTAGCCAAAGAATGCAGTTCAACATCCATGAAGGAAATAGCTTGATTGGACAAGTATTGCCTGGAGACAATTGGAGTCCAAGAACGGCAAGAGAAACGAAACCCCACAAGCCGTTCCATTGGCATGAGCAATTCCCCCAGATTCTCTCAGATGACAATGGCTTCGATGTAGTAGTAGGAAATCCACCTTATGGTAATATTCTTTCTCAAAGCGAGAAGAATGCCGTGAAGCAATCATCTCCCTATGATATTATGCAAGGTAGAAAGGGGACTTGGAATGTAGCGCCTCTCTTCATTGTGAGAGCCAATCAATTGGTTAATAATTCCGGTGAGATTGCTCTGCTAGTACCTAATAGCATTCTTCGAGTTGGTCAGTTCTCAAAGACTCGCAGATTTCTCCTCGATGAAACAGATATGTGGTGCATTATCGATGAGGGAAACCCATTCAATGATGTGACACTTGAGATGGTTTCCATTTTTTGGAGTAATCAAAGCGATGGAGCAACAAAATCAATTGAGATCATTTCAAGAA
>CAYMLT010000079.1:5691-11096 GCA_964391265.1 uncultured archaeon | reverse complement strand
TACTACAGATCCAACTTGGGACCAGATGCCTTCTAGCCAGGTGATAGAGTTTGGTGATACCTTCAGGTATGATCTCAACGCTTCGGATTTGGGTGGCATTTTTACATATTGGCTCAATGACACAACTTACTTCGATTTCGACATTGAAGGCATTATACTGAATATGACCCTCGTTCCAGTGGGCATATATTCATTGGAGATAAGAGTATACGATCCTTCAAGTCAGTTTGCTACTGCGATTATCACTGTAACCGTTAGGGACACAACAATTCCAATATGGCTCTCAGTTCCTGATGATACGTTGATAGATTATGGTGCTGGGTTTGGTTTTCAATTTGTAGCCTATGATTTGTCAAATATTAGTCACTGGTATGTGAATGATGAAATTCATTTCGCAATCGAAGATGGATTTCTATCGAATATCACGACTCTGGCATCAGGAATCTATGATTTAAGTGTGATAGTACACGATACACAAGGGAACAATGCCACAGTCTGGTTTACATTGACTGTTTTAGAATCCACGGTTGTCACGTCAACCTCTACTGTATCAACGACAACAACATCATCCACAACTCCTACAGAACCCAACAATTCTGGTCAAATAGTTCTGATATTCGCAGGATCTGGCGCAGCTATTATTATCATCATATTGCTTCTTATGCTATTTATGAAACGTAGAAAATCGAAAAGAAGTAATATCTAAAATTCTCCTAATCTAGTACATTGAAACGATACTTATCCACGAAGCATCTAATAAGGAAGGAACATGGCCAACCGGCTTAGCAACATGGCATTCCCGTAATCCATGGAATGGTTTCTGCTAGTTGCATTCAAGATCTTCAAATTTCAAACGAGCGAGTACACAGTCCAAAATGCAATTTACACGGCCCTCTTCCACAGAAAGACTTGGTGCATAGATGAACCGACTCACAGAGAATTTCAATAATGGAGTGGCATCAAAGAGCTTTCCTGACAAGATCTATCAGATGGGGTATTGATGTCAGACCGCTGACGCCAAGACTCTCCTTATACAATGGAGTCTGTATGAATTGTGAACCATTTATATCTTGAGATAGGCAATAGATGAGAAATAGGACTGCTCTGAGATATCCAGTAACATGAGATTCCTGCTCCTCTCGTGTAAGCTCTTTAATAGGGTCTCTCAAAAAGGGATCTCTGAGGAGTCTTGGTGAAATCCTGCCTATAGACCAAAGGTCCTCGGTATCTGCAATGCGGGTCTTGAGGTATAGAGTGATGTCCTTCAAGAATTCAACGTATCTGACCATGCCTTGCTCAGGATTGCTCAGATACAATTGAGCAATTGATTCTATGTCAGACAACACCTCATTAAAATCAGGCTCAGTTACGTTGGCTAAAGCCTCGGCTTTATGCTGACGTTGTAATTGAGCATCTTTTGTCTTATTGCTAATTCCATCGACGAATATGAGTCCCCGTTGTCCTACATCACGTCCGTGGTCAAAATCATCTGCATAGGAACATGTTACATCCCAACCAGATGCCGCAAAAAAGGCAGGCACATCCTCTATCTGAAGGCCCCATTTGAAATGTGTTGTGAACGGCCCATAATCTAGGTCAGCTAGTGCAGGAACACAGAGATCAACAAATATTCTATTCTCATCTGTTCTCAATCCTGCAATCTGTGTCAATATTGAGGAGATTGTTTCCTTGTCAAGATAGTATGCAAATCCTTCAAGAATCCAAAAAGTATCAAGATTGTCAGCGAATCCAGCCTTTCGCAATTCATCCAACCATTTTGTGGTGGAGAAATCCAGAGACAAACGAATTACATGGCAAAGTGGAGCAGCGTCTTTCAGTATCTCCTCTTTGTACTTGTTAATTACGGGAAAATCAATTTCGAAGAGGGTGTTATCAGGCTCCAGAGCACTGAGTCTGTAAGCACGAGCGTCAAGACCAGCTCCAAGAATCACGATTTGCATGTATTCAGACCATGATTCACGAAGCCTATTATCAACATAATGTGCACGCACAATGGCATAGTCTCTAGATCCAACAATATGTTTGTGATCCTTTGCATATGATTGAAGGTCTCCAGCCAGTCGTTCAGCATATGAATCAACGATTAGGGGGTTCTCATGTTTGCTCTCTTGAGCTCGATAGTAAGCAATCAAACGTGCAGTGAAAGGAACTGCATCCTCGTCTGGGCTTATCGCTATCTCTTTTGATTCTCTATCCATATTTCACTATCCCTCAACCGCTGCCCAATCGTGATTCATAAAATATCCGCTATTAGTATCTTCTGAATCATTCCAAGAGGGAAGAATATATTTTTGCGGGTCGACTCGTAGTTGTTTTTTTACTATAGCCGAAACAAGAATCCCCATTTTGCAGATTCTTGGGAAAATGCGAAGATTTTTACTAGGATTTGTCTAATAGAGAACAAGAGAGAGTGGCATAAGGATTCTTTATAGAAGACCGATTATCTCGTAAAAGGATAGGAAATAGTATGAGTACCACGTGGTACATCACAAAGGAGTATCTCAAAAGATTAGAGATAGACTTCGAGGAGAAAGGTCGCAAGACATTCAACCTATTTCCATATGGTCCTCCAAAGACAGAGGAGATAGAAGTATTTCCAGGCACAAATTGGATAACTCTGACAACCCGATTGATGGATCTATCAACACTATCTGCTAAAGGCAAAAGGGCCGCATGCATGCATCTGCTGAAGGCAAACGCAAAGCTTGTTGAGATTTCTTTTGGAGTAGATAAGAGGGAATGTGTGATTCTTAGAAATGCAATCCCTGTTACAGGCATTTCATATGATTCATTCAACTGCACATATGAGGCACATATATCGGGCATCAATTTCTTCCATACAAAAATGCGTCCGATGATTGTCAAGGAGTAGACAACTCATATCATTATCGATTAACTGGAAATTTGCATTTACTATTGAATCAGCAGGATGAAATTAGAAAAAAAGAAAGGGATTGAGGGGACATGCCCCTCAAAGATAGATTACTTTCGTCGTTTAACAACTAAGACAATAACAACGACTGCCACAATGCCAACTCCCGCCAGCATAAGGAGAACCTCATTCGGGAGGCCTGCTCCAATAGGTCCAGTCGGTCCAGTTGGTCCGGTTCCAGTTGTTACCATTCCCTGACCAACAATGTAATGACCAATCTGCGATTGTGTGTAGCCCATTGCAGTCGAAACACCCACACGGAAGAATACTTCGGTACCTTCAGCGTAAGGTTCGATGTCGCCAGAGTAGCGATTGCCACCTGTGTTCCACATATTGTTGTCCTGTTCGCTCCAGCTGTTGATGTCTGTAGTGTAGTCGAGATATACTTGATCAACAGGCATCTGTGAGGTGATGTCCACACTTACAGTTACTATGTCAGTTCCGGATGGAACGTCTGGTGAGATACTGAACGCTCCAAACATTACATCACCAATTGGTGCTGCAGTGCCGCGACTGGAGGTGTATCCTACAAAGACGGGGTCCTGATAGACGCTGTAGCCGTCCCATTCAGGGAAGCCTATTGTGACATAGAACATTAAGTTGCTGGACGAATAACCCATTGCGCTCTGACCGTTCTCAGACTCGAAAGCCTGACGGAAAGTGCCTGCAGGAGTAGTCATGCTGACTACGTCGTATGGAGCAGTTGTGTTCTTGGCCCAATCGTATGTAACGCCACCCATAACCATCTCCGCAAATGGAGCACCAGCGGTTTCGAACTCAAACCTGTCAGCACCGATTGTTGATTCGCCATCTGCAAAGCCTCCATCCGCCTTGAAAGCGAAATCAGACATCGACACATCGGCGAGATAATTCAATGCTAATGATCGGTTCTCAAGGTTGTCACGACCGCCAATCATGTTTGGAAGGTCCCAGTTGCCAACATAGTTGTCGACCTTAAGGTCGGCATAGTTGTTCAAAGCACCCTCAGTTGAGTTGAGATGACCTTGGAAATGAACCAGGAAGGACAATTCATCAATGGATATTTTCGTCGGACGCTCGTCGAATGTCCTAAGATCAGAACCTTGTTGAATTCCGTCATACCAGCCCCAGTATCCTCTGAGTGTGTATGGGAATACAGTGCCGTTGACCTCATGGAATGTGACGCCCCAAGTAACTTCATCCTCAACACCCACAGCAATGCTTCCGGATTCTGCGGAGTTTCCGTAAGCTTCGCCAGGTGTGACGAATTCGACAGAATCGACACTATCAGGAATCAGATAATGGGAGAGCTCACCTGAGCCGGGATTGGCCAAGTTGACATCCATCAGAGTGTTATTGTTTTCGTCTTCCCATATCATAAGCCCACTGTACTCATAATGCATTCCAATGTTGAGCCAGTGTTCAACACCGAACTCCTCAGTACTTGTTCCATAGTTTTGATTAACACCAAAACTCAACCAAGTCCAGGTCTGTTCATTGGAAGTCATCCAGTCCCAACCATTGTCAATCGCTTCCTGGAGAATGTCTTCCCAGGTTACATTAGTGGCCATCCATGCAAGGTCCCAATAACCTGCCATCGGATCACCCTGAGGTGAGATGAGCTGGTCCTTGACTGCCTGCATTTCTGTGCTTGTTAGTTGAGTGAAGTCATCAGCGTGGTACCAGTAGAATGTCTGGTTCCATTCGTATGACCATGTGTATGTATCTAGGCCCATGTATGAACTAATCCACATATCATCTCCATACTGAGTTGTGTTTGGATCCCAAAGAGTTCCAACCCACATCTTGCTGTATTCGTGAATCCAGGAGTCTGTAGATGCGTAGTCTTCTTGGATGTAGTACTGGTCGCCAGTTGTTTCGAAGTCACCATCGAGGTCCACTGCGCCATTTTCTTCATTTATAGCCCAATTCTGAATGCCCCACATTCCCCACTGAGGAACTCCAATCACAAAGTCATTGAAATTCTTGTAGACTGTACTCTCGATAGGAGTAAGTCCATACTCAATGGCAAGCCCCCAGCGGGTTCTTAGGCGTTTCACGGGTTCCATTTGAGCAGTTGCTTCAACATGTTCGAGTTTATAGTCAAATTCTAGGATTGGTTTCACTGATCCTGATCCATAATCCCAGAAGAAGAACAGCTCTCCAGAATAGGTTGCATTATCAACCAAGTAGGTATGTTGATACCTTCCCTCATAGTTGAACTCGTATTCACCACCCATGAAGCTGAAGTAATGACCCGAATAGCCTGAACCATTATAGAATGTGTTGACCATTATAATGCTCAGTACTACAGGTCTGAACCACTCATCGAAATTATACATGGTTCCATTCACAGCCTTGTATTCATACCAGGTATCGTTTCCGAGTTCACGGTATGCAGGCCATTCTTGAGTTGAATAGAAGGATTTCCCATCCAAATCGTACTCAAATACTGTGAACACATAGGAGTCGT
>CAYMLT010000079.1:0-5681 GCA_964391265.1 uncultured archaeon | reverse complement strand
TTGTCTACTCCATCCCAATAGGGCATTGGATCGTTTGTTGCGTTGTTATAGGATATTTGTTCAAGAATATTGAACGATAGTTCTCCGTTATATGTTCCAACTTGACCGCTGAAACCATTAACCTCTGGATTCCAAACATCGGTACCATTTGCTTGGAGATAAGGTTTGAAGGTTTCAGAAACTTGCCACACATTACCACCGATTTTTACGTAGTCATTCAGCACAACGTGAAAGACTGGGTAGCTATTGCCATCCCACACCAAGGATTTGGTCGTCGGTACCTTTCCACCGTCAAGTTCTATCGTATCTAGTTCCCATTGCGACTGAGCATGAGCGTTTGGATAAGGCATTTCGTATTCTACGTCACTAATCTCTGTGGACCAGTAGCGACTCACATCATAAGTTGCGAGAATCGCATCTGAACCCAGATAGTCCTCAACGTAATAATGTTCTGGCCATGCACACTTTTGCCAAGTGCCATCGATGAAGATTTCGTATCTTGACATAACCTCATTATATACCATTGGAATCAGAGCACCAAGTGTGGTCGTCATGTAGTAGGAATTATCACGACTGGACCACCAGAAGTCTTCGATGTCAAGAGTATTGAGGGTTGCACCATAAATGAGGTAACCGTGCCATGGCTGATTTGGAGTTAGCTCAACGTGATCCTGTATTCCGAAATATGCCAGATTGTATCTCGCATATTCTGAGTTCAGACCTATATGGAGAATACCATCAATATCCATCCAGTAAGCCCACTCTGTCATGCCATCATAATAGTAGCGAGCATAATTCTGAGCTGTCAGGAAGCTGTCACCGGAATAGGTAGTAACATTGTTAATGTTGATAGTTTCAGCGTATGAAACCCAAATTTTTGTACCATTCGATAGTTCATAGTAATAGACATCCTTACCAGATTGAGGGTCATAGTGATCAAAGAAGAACATTGATTTCCAAGTATCACCACTCCAGGGATCATAGTTCTCCCGTACCTTAATCGGATAGTTTTCACCATCGATGACGATATAGGGAGTTACAAGACCTAGGGCAGTTTCAGCGGCATGAGGACCTGTTACGAATTCGTAAGCTAATTGATGCTCATTCAAATTGTCGACGTAGACGCGATCGCCAGTAGGTGCATAGTCAAAGCTATATACCCATTCGCGACCCCAATCTTCTATTTCGTGTTCACCCCAACCTGAAGAATAATCTTCATACCAGGTGTTATTCATGAAAGCAAAGTCCCACCAGTAATTGGTTTCGGGCATGGACATACTGGGTGTGAAGAGGAAACTGGCAAGGAAGTCGCCACCTGAAGTCCAGTTGTTGTAAGAAGATACGACTCCAAAGGTTCCAGAAACGACAGTTTCGGCGGACCTCCATTCTATCCATTCCTTTTGCCACTCCTGGGTGAGCTGGTTGAAGTACCAGTCCTGCCAATGCCATCCTTCGACTTCAGTCCATTCCCACTGTTGGTATTCGCCATAGACCCACTCCCAAGTATTGGTGGTTTCATTATAGCTGTAGAACCACCCTGTATTGTTTGTGAGAACATAATCCATGTAAGTACCATAGGTGTAGTTATTCATCTGAGTCATGTTGTAAGATTTCATTGTTGGAGTGCCATCGACTTCAACATCAACAACAAACTGAAGGTTTGACCATCTGCTATATTCTTCGCTCCAGAAGCCATCATATGCTTCCATATAGAATGAAAGACCATCGATATCATCGGCAATTTCGCTTCCGCCTTGGAGTCGCCCCTTGACCAAGAACGATTCGCCCTGGTCAACTTGGAACATCCAACCTCTTGGTTGAGTTCCATCACTGTTCAATATCTTTGCGATTGTGACGGGGCTTTCAATGGTGATGCTTTGCGCAAGCTCGAACTCCTGTTGAGTTTGTCTTGACTTCTCATTGTATGTATCAGGATAGTACTGATATTCAGGTCCCATCACTTCTGTATTGAAACGGAAATAGGAGTCCTGAGTTGTTTTAGGCATTTTATCTGTGAAGTGCCCTACAAAGTCGACCACGTACTCGTTGTTTATGATCGATGTGCTTGAAGAAGACGCGTTAACTTCGAATAAGATTGGGTATTCTTCTGGAATTGGTTCGAAGACTGTAATCTCCTCGTTCCAGGTGTCGGGTTGTATAGTTTCGTAAGGATACCCATAGTATGTATATCCGAAGTATTGCTCGAACGAAGCTGATGTGAAATTGTAGATGAAGAACATCTGCTTGTCAACCCATTGGGTTTGCTCGACCAGAGACTGTTCCCAGGTTGCTCCATTCCATTCTTCCCATAGATAGGTAAAATTGACTTCTGTGTATGTACCGAAGTCAGTCCACTCAAAGTCTCGGTATGTACCATAAACATCTTCCCTGGCAACTACTTCTGCAGTATCATCCCAGACGTAAGTCTCCAGAGTTGCATTGTACACCCAACCACCATATGATGTCTTCACTACTTGATGCCATCCAGTCCTGTTTACAGGAATTTGTATACCTCCAGGCATGTTGAAACCAAGCTTGACCCATTGGGGTGCATCGCCCGTAATGTTGTATCGCATAATGAAGTCGGTACCTCTGCTTATTGAGTAGAGTGTGTCGCCATCCATATCGAGTTTTTCAAGAGTGTAACTACCGCCATATGAGTAACTCCATGCATCATCAGGATCAATTCCTATGGCGATTGCCTGGATATCATTTCCAGTGCCAAAGTTGTAGGAACCGATGTTGTTGTGTTCACTGTCTTCAATGTTCATATTGAGTTGATAAAGACCGACAGGAGTATCTGCAGTGAATCTTACTGCAAAGGTGTAGTAGTAATTATTTGCATCGGTTGTATTCGAACACCCAGCGGGAAGTATATCAACAAAACTTGGTAGTGGAGGCCCACTTTCAGTTTCAGTATAATTCCACTGATTGCTCCAAGCATTCCAAGACTCGTATGAATACTCCCAGTTTTCGTAGCTGAAATCGAAATTGGCGGAGAAATTCCAGTCAGCGGTCATATACCAGCCGTTGAAGCGCACTGCACCGATATCATTTCCCTGAAGGATATCCTTAGGCACTGTAACAACGACGTTGATTATCTCGTTAATCTCAGCGTAACTATCGGCAGTGAGTAGAGAATGATCCTCATGGAATATCTCGAAACTTGGACTTGGTCCAAATAGCCAATTCTTGCTTTCCCACGTCCACTCGTCACTTGTTGTGTTGGTATCCTGTTCCCAATTTGTCCAAGTACCTGAGTCGCCTCCACTTTGAGCCAGCTGTGATTCAGAATAAGTAGCAATATTCGAATTAGCGTCAGGTATCGCGCTTGGTAAGGTCGCTGCATGTCCTGCAGAAACCATAGAAAACATAAATAGTACAACAGCAACAACAGAGAGGAATGTGCGTCGGTTATCTCTAAGTTGCATTTCTAATTATCTCCGTACGCGCGCCAAGGTCTCCAATATGACAATGATAAGATGCGGTGTGGCGACTTATTGACATCATACGATGAAACAGCCGGCGCGCAAGTTGAATTTGCAATTCATATTCTATTAGATTATAATATAAGCAATATGTGCACATACCGACCGTACTTTATCGAAAATGCGCAAAGAAAAAGAAAAGAAATGACACGACGGTGAAGCCGTGTCAATTCGAATGTGTAATTACCAGCCGGATGCGATTTCTACAATATATCGGGTGATATTTTCCTCAACAAGTGCTGCAAGTAGCAGGAAGAACATTATGAACAGGTACGTTCTCCAGAGTTTTCTATCACCAAGTAGAGTCTGAGCTTTTTCAGGGAGTGTATCCCACTTCTCTTCAGAAATATCATCACCAAGATCCCGAGCAATTCGTAATGCAACTGCAGCTGCGAATAGGAAAGCGGGGATTTCAATGACACCATGCGGAAGAATGGACATCACATAAACGATACCATTTCCACCAGCAAAAGCCCACGCGGTTCCCATACCAGCAACCCACAACGCTGTGGAAAGAACCTCAGCAAGCGCCAACGAAAGTAGACCCATTTTGATATAGAGTATGATGAAATCATCTTTCTTTTCTTCGCTACTTCTCTCCGATTCATCATCTGGGTAATTGCTTATTGTCGCTGTTTCATGATCCTCATCTGGATAGTTACTTGTTGTATCTTTTGAAGCTCCCTTTCCGCCTCTGAAGAATTGGTCATATAGCTGGTATGCGCCAGCCAAAATCATGGGCAGAATGATCACAGCGATTATTGTGAATTGATCGTCATAGATGAAGTATTCTAATGCAAAGAACGTGACTAGAGGGGGCAACCACCAACCTCCTGCAGAACCGCGAACATATCGATTGACAAGAAAAATCAGTAGATATAGTCCAAATAATATCCCTATGAGCATTCCTGCTCTTATTCCGAGTTGCGCAGCAAATGTCCATGGCCAACTAGGATCAGAATCTATCTGTGCCGGGATGAAAACTCCCGCGTTCATATCCATAATCGTCCAAACGAATGAAGCAATTCCAGCTATAGCCGTAAGGAGAAGGGCAGATATTCCAATGCGCTGCTCACTCTTGGATTTCTTCTGAATAGTCGCAAACCATAAAATAGCAATCCACATGAGCGGACCTGCAACCAACATCAGGAATGTCCGGATAATGTTGTGTTCGGCTACTATTACAAAGTATGAAACGCTTTCAGATAAAACAAGCTCCAATCCGTTGGGATTACCAATTTCTGCAATCAGTCCATACATTGTAAAGTAGAGATCATAGGGAGAAATAAACAGAGAAAGGATAACTACCCCAATGACAGAAGCTACGAGCCCAATAACGAATAATCCTACAGTGTCACGAATATCGTTGCGTTTAACGCTAATCAAAGGACTTGATTCAATCCCCTGTTCACTCTCCCATTGATCGCTAAAATCAAGATAGTAGAGTATGAACAATGTAACTGAAACAAAAAGTGGCAACGCTATTACAAGTTGATTCGCTATTCGAAAGATGAAATCCTCTGACCCGGGAGGATATAGTAACAAGGTCAATCTATAGAAGAATGCGCCACCAAACCTTGTGGGGGTTGGAGCAACATCGGAGATGAAATCCATATCAGGGAAGATGTACCAAATAGCAAGCGTAACCAGTGAACCCACCCAGAAAGCGAAACCTTCGAGTCCTCCCTTAATCCGCTTTCTGAAGTAATGTCCAAGAACTCCCGCAAGAATCATCATTGCCAACGGAATAATGAAGAGCAGAATTGACCACATTGTTGGATCTATCATCGCCATATTATCGTGGGCGTAGTAATTCTCCGCGCCAGCATAGTAGACGACATCACTAGGGTGGACATAGTTTATGGGACCAATAGTCCGAGCATAATTCAATGTGACTGCAGCAACAGCGGACACAAATGCTCCAATCACTACGCATCCAACAATAGCTGAAGAACCCAGATTCTTGATAAATCCAGCCAATTCAAAGTTGGAGAGTTTGCTGCGACCTTTTGCAATTGCTTCAAAGGCTCGTTTGTACAGAACAACCGAGAAGTCCTCAAACAATGGTAAAAGGATTATTGCAAAAAGAATTGGTGGTGCCGCAAGTGCTAAGCCAATAGAGTATCTTGCCAATTGATTGGTCAATGCAAGAGGATTGGAGGAGAAAAATGCAGGGATAAAATCCAAAGCGAT
>CAYMLT010000078.1:0-11210 GCA_964391265.1 uncultured archaeon | reverse complement strand
CCTGACTAGAATGAACCTGATGAAAGCTTATAAATTCCCTGAATATGACACACCGGTCAGGATTGGGAAACGGGTTGCAGTTATCGGTGGCGGTAACGTTGCAATGGATGCTGCAAGGACTTCACTAAGATTAGGTGCAGATGATGTATACATTGTCTACCGGCGAGCCCGTGAGCAAATGCCTGCAAGAGCTGAAGAAGTTCACCATGCTGATGAGGAAGGAGTTCAGTTCAAGCTTCTTCAGAACCCTGTTGAGATAATAGGTGATGACAAGCAGAAGGTAATGGGAATGAAATGCATTAAGATGGAACTTGGCGAACCTGATGCATCTGGACGGCGTCGTCCTGTTGCAATTGATGGCTCCGAATTTATTCTTGATGTTGATATGGTCATTGTTGCAATTGGAAACTCGCCAAATCCAATCATTCCAAACTCTACTCCCGGACTTGAAGTATCTGCATGGGGAACAATCGAGATCGACGAAGAATCCGGAATGTCCAGCATCCCTGGAGTATTTGCAGGTGGGGACATAGTTACCGGTGCTGCAACGGTGATCAGTGCAATGGGTGCCGGAAAACGTGCTGCACGAGGGATTCACTACTACCTATTTCCGGACCAGAAGCTAGCTCCTGAGCCAGAAGCTGAAACAGAAGCATAATTTGAGCCTTAATGATGGGCCCCTTGGCGGTCCCATCAATTCTTCTTTTATTCACTGAAAGAGTTCTTTAGATGGCATTGCATCATTATTTCTTTGGTGATAATGTGAGTCCTACTCCGATATCGACATCTGAAATGCGTGTGCTTGAACTTAATGCAGAATACTTGGGAGTAACTCTGGGCACATTAATGGAGAATGCAGGTCGCGAAGTAGCTCGAGTGCTGGAATCCACTGAATCTGTGGAAGAGAAACGAATTTTGATTCTATGTGGCGTTGGAGGAAATGGCGGGGATGGTATGGTTGCAGCAAGGTATCTGCAGGAAGCAGGGGCATTTGTAAAAGTGCTTCTTGTTGGAGATGCCAGACGAATTTCAAGTGAAGATACACTTCGAAATTGGAAAATCCTTGGAAATCTTCAATCAATACCCCGCGATGCTCATAGAACTGAAACATCGATCAAGAAAGATAAATCCATACAAGAAGCAGATATTCTGATTGACGCTCTTTTAGGATTTGGACTCACTTCAAATGTACGAGAACCTATAGCAACTGCGATTCGCAGTATCAACAGAGCTCCGGGAAAAAAGATCAGCATTGACATTCCAAGTGGCATGAATTCGGATTCTGGGAAAGCAATGGGTGTTGCAGTAAAAGCTGATCAAACGATTACTCTGCACGCTCTAAAAATTGGCATGCTGAAAAATCAAGAGCAAACCGGTGCTCTGCATGTTGTTCCCATTGGTATTCCACTTGAAGCTGACTATATTTGTGGACCGGGCGACCTCTGGCTGTTCAATCAACCAAGAAAGAAGGATTCTCATAAAGGGGATTTTGGTCGGATTTTGGTAGTAGGGGGAAGTGATATCTATTCGGGAGCTCCGGCTCTGGCAGGAATAGCTGCACTTACGACTGGTGCCGACTTGGTGACAATCCTTGCACCTGATCCAGTTGTTCCTGCAATACGTTCCTATAATCCCAATCTCATGGTGCAAAGTTTAGGAACTGAAATTCTAAATGGCGAATCAATTGAAACGATTCTTGATCTTGCGCTACAGAATGATGTAATTGCACTTGGTCCTGGATTAGGTGTTGCTAATGAAACCTTGAAGGCATTCAAAGAGGTTGCAGAATCTCTGGCATCGCTGAACAAACCACTAGTCATCGATGCTGATGGTCTCAAGGCACTATCCAACACTGGCCAAGTATTCGATCCTAACAATACAATTCTAACACCTCATCTTGGAGAATTGAACATCTTACTAAAACGGAAATCTAAAGGCAAGCCCGATGATGATACTCGCCTAGAAATGAGCCAAGAGGCGGCAAATCTGTATGGCGCTGTAGTGCTGCTGAAAGGTTCAATAGATATCATCGCTGATTCTGATGGTCGCTTCAAACTGAATAGAACCGGTGACCCTGCAATGACAGTCGGAGGAACGGGCGATGTGCTAACAGGTATCACTTCTGCGTTCCTGGCACAAGGACATGGAGCATTCAATGCAGCGGCGTGCGCCGCCTTTGTTTCAGGTTTGGCTGGCGAGTTAGCCGCTAGAGGTTTAGGTGGTCGCATAATGGCGACTGATTGTATTGAAAATATCCCGCTAGCAATGCAGAAACAGACTAGAATATGATTGGCATGTTCTCCAATAAATCTCGAGTGATTTTCTTATTCTCCTTTGTTACTGGAACCCACACAATTCCTACATCTGGCTGCCCATAGAGCATCACCGAACCAGTTTCTGCTAGAAGTACTGCAGGAAATCCCATCAAATCCTCTTCCCCTTCCACTACAATCAAGGATTTCTTACCATCCTGTATTGCAGTATTCATTGTTGACCATGCTTCAGGGTATATCACAGCTGCTGGGTTGTAGATCACATACTCGATTTCTGCGGTTGGACGTTCATCAAACTGGCCACGCTTTGTGATTCCATCAATGACGCAAACATCTGGTGTAAATCCTTCAGAAATGAGTGATGTACTAGTTACATCTCCCACTGCTATAACACATGGAGGTTTTTCCGCATTTAGTCTGTTGATAACTGCCTCTTCTGGTCGTCCGTCCTTGGTTGAATAGATAGCTCCCTTTGGTGTTTTTAGCAGACCTCGGTCCCTGTCCGGAAGACGTCTCGGATGTTCTGTTGTTCCTGCAAGTGGTCGACCCTTTCTATCAATATCACCCATTCTTACTCGAGCAGATGACATTTTATCGCCATCCAAAGCTCTCACGGGTTTGATTTTTTCAATTTTATCTTCGACTCCAAGTTTCCTGCTTCTCATCTTCAAAACGTGTTCCTCAATTTCAGCGCAACAAGGTCCTTCAAACATGAGAAACAAGGTTTCACCTTGAATTTTAAGTAGATCTTCTGCAGACGATAAAACAGCCACATCGATGATACTAGCCATATCAATGCTTTTCAGATATGTTTCCAGTTGGAATTTCCTTACGTTGATTGGCTGAATAATCCGGGCAATTTCAAGCTCTTTGGGCACAAGAGTCCCATCTGTCAACGCCGCCACAGGATTCGGCATATCGCTTAGATAGTCAATAAGCACATGATGACCTATATGAAGTCGGTCAAAGAGGTTCAGGGCCCAAGTTCCCGCCATTTCTATCAGCTATATATCAAATAGCGATTGTTTAATATCTATGCCTGCCTGAGAAGAGCAGAGAAAATGAAAGTCTATGCCGTTGCCGATGTCCATTACCCCAGATTTGCAAAGCGATTTGAGGAAGCCTTGGTAGGTTTGGAGCCTCCCGATCTCTTCTTGCTCGCAGGGGATATTGTCAACAGAGGCAGTGCAGAGGAATATCCTAGAGTCCTAGATGCTATTCATGACTCGCTAGGGTCTGAATTCCCTATTATTGGCTGCTACGGGAATGAAGAATACTCTGAGGTCCGCGGCAGAATTGTGAAGTATGTAAACAATCGAATGGTTCTATTGGATGAAAAGTCAACAACTATGATTATTCATGGAAAATCCATAGGAATTGTTGGAACTCAGGGGTCCCTAGATAAGCCCACCAGCTGGCAGAAAAAGAACGTGTCAGGAATTAGGGACGTTTTCGCAAGGCGCGCAGTACGTGCTGAATCTCTTTTGAAACGGCTAGTTGGTAAGGTGGACTATCGAATTCTCCTAATGCACTATAGCCCATGCACTGAAACTTGTCAAGGCGAAGATAACCGTGATTTTGCATGGCTTGGAAGTAGGAAATTCTTCAAGGTCATAACAACCGTTCAACCCGATTTGGTTGTTCACGGACATGTACACAATGCAACAGTACACGAAGCTAAAATAGGAGCGACGCTTGTTCGAAACGTCGCTCTTCCAGCTGTTGGGCGAATTACAGAATTCGAAATTACCCTGTAGGTTATTTGTGTCCTGTAACATCCATAGTAGGCTCAAACTTGTAGCCGTATACTATGATTCCTTCCTGTCCTTGTTCAGTTATCTTTCTAAAGCATGCACGAACCCGCATGCCAATCTTAACATCTTCGGGATCAACGTTAACGACTTGGGCAGTTAAACGTGGCCCTTCATCAAGTTCAACCATGGCAATCACATATGGCATTTGACGTTTGAAATGCTCTGGTGCCTGATGAACGATAGAAAATGAATAGATTGTACCGAGCCCTTTCATCCTGTGTGGCTCAAAGACCCCTTTTCTTCTGCAAGTTGGGCAGACCAATCTTGGTGGGAAGTAATATGTTGAACAAGTCTTACACTGATTGCCTTGAATATTATAAATTGCCCTTATCTTTCTCCAAATTCCTGCTACACCTTGTTCTGCCACCTTAATCCCTCCCTAGAATATGTACTATCGAAGTAGCACCTGTTCCGCCTGTGTTGACAGCCATGCCTTTTTGAGCACCATCAACTTGACGTCCTTCACATTCTCCACGAAGCTGAAGTGCTATCTCAACAATCTGTGCAACTCCTGTTGCTCCTATTGGATGGCCTCTTGCTTTTAGCCCTCCACTGGTGTTCACAGGGAACTTTCCACCAATCTCGGTTATTCCTTCGTCAAGAGCCGGACCACCTTTGCCCTTCTCAACAATTCCAATATCCTCTGTCAGTATGATTTCACTAATCGTAAATGAATCATGTAACTCGAATACATCAATATCGGTGATATCGAGCTTCGCTCTCTCTAATGCTTGCCGGGATGAGATTTTTGCTGCCTTCATCTCTGTGATACTTTCTCTGTCGTGAAGTGCGAGAGTATCACTTGCTTGAGTTGATGCCTCGATAAAAATCGGAGTGTCTGTGTACTTCTTGGCTGTTTCTTCAGAACACATAACAAGAGCTGCAGCACCATCTGTTACCGGCGATGAATGCAACACTCTAATAGGATCTGCCAACATTCCGGAGTTCATAACAACTTTCAGTGGTACAGGTCTTTGAAATTGTGCAAACGGGTTGTGAGCTGCATTTGCATGATTCTTCACAGTAACTTTGCTTAGTTGTTCCTCCGTTGTACCATACTCAAGCATATGTCTGCGAGCCATGAATGCGTACAATGCAGGAAACGTTGCTCCAAACATGCCTTCCCATTCCCAATCAGCAGCTACGCTAATTGTATTCATTGCCTCTGATTGGTTGACATCGCTCATCTTTTCGCAGCCGAATACCAGCATTGTGTCATGTTCGCCTGACTTGATTGCCATATAGGCTTGTCTTACTGCTGCACCACCACTAGCACACGCAGCTTCTACACTATAAGCTGGCAAATTACCTAGGCCACCTACATCTGCAGCAAGTGCTCCTAGATGTTCCTGTCCTGTGAAGCGTCCCGCACTCTGATTTCCAACAACGAGTGCATCTATATCTGACCCACTGACTTGAGAATCAAAAATGGCCATCATGCCTGCTTCAAGTGTTATTTCTCGTAAGTTCTTTTCCCATAACTCGCCAAAATTGCTCATTCCTACGCCTACTATCGCTACTCTATTACCCATGACAACACCTCCTTATCCAAGTGCCTTAATCTTTCGTCGATACTTTGCATATATTGCATATTCGACGTACGTTTTTCTAGCAACATAATCATCAACCGTGGGAACCCGGCCTCTATGGCTCTCAATTTCATCTTCCACCGTGATGTCAAATGCATCACTACCAGCTCCAGATCCATAGGACACCATGAATATCTTAGAGCCCGGTTTGGCGACATCTAATACCCTGACCAGGCCCATCATTGCTGAACCAGAGTATGTGTTGCCAATTTGCCTCACAACAAGACTGTCCTCAAGTTTCTCAGGAGGAACTCCCAGTTGGGCTCCCATGGCCACTGGGAATTTTCCATTAGGCATATGGAAAACGAAATAGTCCCAATCGTCTACAGTTGTCTTTGTTCTCTTAAGGAGGAGTTTTGCCGCCTCGCCAACATGTCGGAAGTACGCTGGTTCTCCTGTGAAACGTGCGCCATGGCTTGGAAAATCTTCGCCCTCTCTACGCCAGAAGTCCGGTGTATCCGTTGTTATTGAGCAAGTCTGTTCAATTGTAGCAATCGGACTTTTCTTACCAACAAGAACGGCTACTCCACCAGCAGCTGCAGAATATTCGAGTGCATCCCCCGGTCTACCTTGCGCTGTATCCGAACCAATAGCAAGACCTACTTTAATCATATTGGAATCAACAAGCCCCATGCATGTTTGAATGGCTGCTGTTCCTGCCTTGCATGCAAACTCAAAATCTGCACATGTGATTTCGGATGTGCATTCGATTGCCTCTGCAACTATTGTTCCTGTTGGCTTTACTGCGTACGGGTGTGATTCAGAGCCAACATATACTGCGCCGATATCCCTTGGATCTAATTGGGCGTATTTCACCGCATTGCGAGCTGCTTCAACAGATATTGTTGCAACATCCTCATCTGGACCGGGAACTGATTTTTCAAAAACGCCGAGACCCTTAGCAAGTTTCTCACCATCTTCACCCCATACACGGGCTATCTCTTCTGTCTTGATACGGTATCGAGGGATGTAGACTCCGTATCCAATAATTCCAACCATGGTATTTTCTCTCCTCAAGTTTGTGTTTTATAACCATATAATACGTGATTTGCCGATACGTTAATCGTCGCTTTTTCATGCTTCTAATTGTGCCCTTTATAGAGCTTGTTGTCAGGCTCTACTAATGTCAACGTCTATTACCGATGGTTTGCCTCTGCCATTTGCAGATGTCGACGAAACACGATTAATTCGTTGGCCATATTTATGGTTGCTGACGTCACATGGTTTGGAATTTGTCGAATATTGCAAAAGCTTGAATACAGTAAGTGCCGCTGTGTGAATTAAGCCTATAAGCAAAAGATTCCAAGTGAGTATTGGTGAGTGAACTGACAACCCCTATCGAGAAGGCGCAAATTCAGGAGATTGTAATTACAAAAACCAAAACAGTTGCACAGCTTCTCTTTGAGCTGAAGCTATCAGATACTCACGTTGTTCTTGTCGATGGTGAGCGACAGGCTCTGGATACAATCCTTCAAGAAAATGATAGTGTTGTCGTATTACCACTTATTGGTGGTGGTTAATACCTCGGGCTTTAATGAATTGGTGTGCCGCTTCCAAATTGTATTTTGATTCAGTCGATTCATGAGATTTAACTGGGATTCCTACGAGCCTGGCAATATCATTCAGAACTTCTTCACAAGAAACCCTAATCTCCTTCTTTGATAATCCCGTTTTTAACCCTGCATTCATACTAATTGATTTGGTAATCGC
Source organism: uncultured archaeon (assembly GCA_964391265.1). GTDB lineage: Archaea > Asgardarchaeota > Thorarchaeia > Thorarchaeales > Thorarchaeaceae > MP5-2226. Next base: position 3,824 of record CAYMLT010000078.1, on the reverse strand, counting down.
CTTCGATGAACCCGAGCTATATTGTGTTGCTTTCTTAGGCAAGTTAGCAATGATATCAGGAAGTCCCATTCGTTTTGCCAAATGGCGAAACAGCACTTTTCTTTCAGGGGTTTTATTTGGACTTACCTTCCACTCTGCAGGAAGAGAAAGAGCCACCTGTGTAAATTTTGGATCTAGGTATGGGAAGTATGCTTGCAGTCCATGGGTTGCAATTATGCGTTCATCTCTGGATATGTTCGCTTCGTGTGTAATCGCAACATCCTTCCTGAGTTGAGCCTCGAGAGCACGAGGTCCTTTGCTTTCAAACATTCTCACATATCTTGCGTACCCTGCAAACAACTCATCCGGTCCTTGACCTGACACCATGTATCTCGCTCCAAGCTTTTTCGCTTCTCTTGAGCATAGGAAGAAAGGCAATGTAATTTCAATATCCATTCTATTACATGTTTCAGCTGCATAGACGATTTCAGGAAGACTAGACCAAACTTCTTCTGGTGTCATTGCAACCGATTTTATATCCATGCCGAGAATCCGTGATGCTTTGTTCGTATGTGTCTTATCATGAGACTCTTCAGCACTTGCGGAAAATAGAATAGTTTCTTCAGAGTGTTGGTTGAGTAGATATGCCAGTAGAGCACTATCCACACCTCCAGAGAAGAGAATTCCCGTCCTCTTTCCAATGACTTTGCTGATGGATTTTTCTAAGAACTTGGCTAATAGGTCCAACGCACTCTGCTGAGTTATGCCTTTCTTTGCATCATTCTTGGCACTAATCATTTGTGATTTCAAGTTTCCATTCCAGCCTACTGTCAGGTTTTCAAATGGCTCGATTGGTCTGATATTATCGAAGTTTTCATGCCAGAGGATTTTTTTCTCGGTTGCAAAAACTATCATATCTTTCTTGAATCCCACATACATTGCCTTTTGTCCATCGCCTGACCTCCAGACGGTCAATCCCTCTGAATCAATGGCAACTATGACCATTCCGGAAATCATTGTCAGTTTCTGATAACCTTGTTTTAGATGCTCTCTAATTGCATCTCCGTCAAGCTCAGAAAACAGAGCAATGTCTTCTGGAAAAACTGCGTCTATCAATACTCGATGTGAAAACATTTTTTCAATAAGTGCCTGCCTTCTATCTACACAGGTCCCCATTGCAACCTCGCGTACTCCCTGCACATCCATTCTGTTTTCTATAAAAAAACTCTCAGAATGAGTATTCGTCCCCCTGTGGCTTAGCATCGCCAGTAGATTTCCGATATCCTTTGGATTGCTTGCCCCAAGGGTGACATAACAAATAATACCGGACATATTTCCAGACTCTCAATCCCGCTCTTTGGTTGATTTCCGGAGGATTTCATTCAATTCTAAAATACATCCGTTAGTATACCCTCATTAAACCAAAGGCACTTCATTAAGAGTTACTTCTCGCACGCCCGTAATACCATTAAGTTTAGTTTCAAGGTCTTGAGTTTTAATTCTGAGTTGTTCAGGAGTAAAATAGCACTCATAGTAGCATTGGTTTGCAGCCTGGCATATGCCGCTTGTAAAGAGGATATCCTCAAGTCCCGATGTTTCGAATATCGAAGTTAGCTCTTCGAGAAAGCTCTTGCTGAGTTTTTCAATGCCTAAGCGCAGATAGTATACTGAACTGGAGGTTACCGGATATATTTTGACATTCTTATCTTTAACAACCATGATAGCAAGGCCATAATCTTCGGATATGCTTTCTATGAAAACAGATGGTAGTGTGATAGCATTTCCCTTTTCGATTTTCATTACTCGTGCCTGAGTCATCTCTTTATTGCTCACTCGTATTCCTCCGGACTACTTACCCCTACCATCCCACTGGAAATATATCTCTTGTGTAAAGCCCTGAAATGATCAATGGGCAATCACTCTCTGTTCCGTAACCATGATCGAAGCCTTCTAACTGCTCCAAGATCGGGTTTTCTTACGACCCTAAGACACCACTCATTGTTTCGGCTTTGAGCGTAGTATTCCAGAAATGCAACGCCTCCCTGTGATCGATGTCTTTCCATCTCTTGAAGACGAACTTGAAGCCATGCCTTCTTCGATACAGGCATTCGCGATGTTGCTATATCAAAGAGAGTTGGGTGGAAGTCGAATATAAGTGCTCTTTCACTCATATATTCCATTACTCCATCTTGGAGAGTTTGCGTGATTGAATCCCTATTGGTAAAGAATGAAGCCGCAACCGATACGTTGGGATATTTATCAGGAATACCCAACGCGAACTTGAAAGAGCGCCTGAATTTTGATAGGTGCGTCGCAGCATCTAAGAAGAGAATGGTTTCCGGTTTTCCTTCGAATTCATCTTCGGAAATATCGATAGATGTTTCAGGGACCTCTTCATGGCGCCCAATCACTGATTGAATCAGCTGATCCGTGACTGGGGGAAGACCATCATCCGAAGGATCCTCGTAGGTAAGAGAATCGTCCTCAATATCCATTACCGTATCAATTGCAGTTTCTTCCCTTGAAGGCTTTCTCCTTTTTCTGAATTGAGGTGGTATGTACCCTATATCTTCCACAAGGTGTTGGAGAATGAGGGGCAAGAATAGATCGTATAGAGTTCCTCTGGTTTCAGTAATTAATAAAATTGGCTTGAAGTTGGCAACTGCATCCGCTAGCCCCGAATTATAATCTGTATCTTCATCGAAGAATTTCCTCAGGTTCTCGATGGAATAGCCAGTCTTCACTCGTTGCGTCCATTCCTGATATACTTCTTTTACTTCAGTTTTCCGTCTATCTTTTACGAGGCTCGCAAATTTTCCAAGGTATTTCACACCACGCGTAACTGCAGTGGCGGGACTGATGAATACAGTCATCATTCCAACTGCCTCTCCTGCATATTCGCTGGCCTCAGTGCTCTTTATTTTTCCAAGAACTTCCTCAGTTAGAGAGGGAGGTCCGAGTTTTTCAACAAGTACTTCATGCATTCCTTCAATGTTCTCAAAAGATGCATCTCCAGGACCTATATCTTCGCCCACAGGGGATGCATCAGATAGTACCTCTGCAAACCTATTAGGTCGTTTAGCAAGCCAATTGAGTGGTATTTTCAGTGAAGTATAGTTGTGCATGTAGGTTCTATCGGATTCTTTGGGTCCAAAATAGTATTTGGCAGCATCGGGAAACATGCTATCAAAAATCTCCATAAACTGGTCAAATCCCTGTTTAGTGCTCAAACCCATTTCTGCACGCTCTAGAGCGTCTGCAACAAAAACAAGCCCAGTTTCTTTCTTCTTTGTTTGCTTTGCTATTACCGCCATTACTTGCTTTGGTGAGAGGTATAACAGCTCACTCGCTGCAAATGGTGCATCATAATATGAAAAGATTCCTAAGCGGTTCCAAGGTCTATTTCTCATCTCTGAATTAAGTAGGTGTGAGAACCATTCAAAGCCTCTTTGATAGCGTGGTATATTCTCCTCATCAACCATGTCATCAAATTCGGACATTCTTGACACCTGTAGAACCCTCAAATAGGCCGCATTAGGCATATCTCCCGGAGCGGGAGATAAACCTATGCATAGTCTAATCCAGTCGTAGTGCTACCAACGCAACTATAAGTGCTGCAACGATGAATATTACCACAAAGACAATGCGCCAATCTATCAGAACCTGATTTGGGCTGTTCGGATCAATCTCGTTCATCACGTTCAGGTATGTTCCATCTGGATGAAGAAATCGTAAAGCCTCATAGGCTAGTCCTGCATGAAACAGGGTTCCTGCTTCAAGATTGGGAACATTTCCCCAACCCCCATTATTGGCTTGACAATCAGCAATGAATTGAGCTACTGCTG
>CAYMLT010000077.1:0-11327 GCA_964391265.1 uncultured archaeon | reverse complement strand
GTTGATAAGGACATCCCTGCGAACACTCTACTAATTGCCAAACAACCAACTGAATCATTTCCACTCGAACCAACAGAATGAGGGGTATGTATTGCCGCATGAAGTCTTCCGCGAATACAACGCTGTGACTAAGGACTTCAGCAAAGTCGATGTTGCATTTGGGTTGTGCTATCCATCCACATACCGTTCGGGTATGACTGGATTGGCAATTCATCTGTTCTATTCAGCTCTAAACAATAGAGATGATACTTCGTGCGAGCGATACTTCCGTTATGATACAAGAACCCCCTCTAACTCTGTTGAGTCGGGCAGATCACTACGAGATAATCACATAATTGGATTTTCCCTGACTTATGAAGAAGATATCATTGGTCTTGTCCAAATGCTGGAGAAAGGAAACATACCTATTGGACAAATCGATCGTGCAGATGATGACCCGATAGTGCTGGTGGGAGGACCTGTTGTTAGCGCCAATCCTGAACCTTACGTGGATTTCATTGACGCATTTGTGATTGGAGATGGCGATCTTGTCATCCATGAGATTGTTGATGCCGTTGGTAGCTCTGCGTCTAGAAAGGAAGCAATTGAGAACCTAGCGGAAATTGAAGGCATATATGTACCAAGCATCCCGCAGGAGAATATTACTAGACTGATCATGAAGGACCTGGACTCTCTATTTCATCCCACTGCTCAAGTGATAGCTGATGTGGAAGAAGGATCGAGGCTTGAGTCTGTTTTTGGGCGATCGCTTTTAGTAGAGGTCAGCCGCGGTTGCGGCCACTCATGCAAATTCTGTCTTGTGGGACATATTTGTCGTCCAAGAAGAACTCGCTCAATTTCAGAACTGAAAGCCATCATAGAGAAGGGAATTCAGGAAACACCTGTGAAGAAAGTGTCACTTATTGCCTCATCACTCGGAGACCTTGATAATCTTGGGGAGTTAGCCTCATGGATTGTTGACCAAAACCTGCAGCTGTCGACACCCTCGGTGAGAGCAGATAGAGTGACTCCAAACCTACTAAAAATCATGAAAAAAGCGGGACAAAGGACTCTCACTATCGCGCCAGAAACAGGTTCTTCCAGGCTGAGAAAGGAGATGGGAAAAGGTCTCGACGACGAGGCGATTTTCAATGCCGCCAGATATGCAAACGAGGCTGATATCGGATTTCTGAAGGCGTATTTCATCATAGGATTACCCGGTGAAACAGAAGAGGATGTGCTTGCCATTGGAAGAATGGTGAAGAAGCTTGCATTGGAAACAGGAATGAGAATTACTGTAAATGTGAATCCCTTCATTCCAAAAGCGCATACACGGTGGGAGCGTGAAGCTCAACCCACACTTGAAGTTCTCAGATCAAAAATCAAAGTAATAGAGCAGAGTCTGCATAACGTTCCAAGGGTCAGAATTGAAACACTTGACCCCCGAAGTGCAAGAGTTCAAGCGGCGTTATCTGTAGGAAACCGATCCATTGGAAGGGTTATCAGAGTGGCCGCGAAATATGGAGGTCTAAGTGGATGGCGAAGGGCAGAAAGAGAAACCGGAGTGAAGTTCTTGGAAATTGCAAACAATTCCAGTAGAAAGAGTGGTCCTCTGCCTTGGAAATCTATAGGATAACGTGTTCATATCCGACAGCAAATGGATTATAAGAGAAAATACGGGAATTGTATTCAGATAGACACCTGTTAGTGATTGCCAATGCAATCGGGTGATGTATCATGAGCAACGACGACGAATTTCGAAGGAACTATCCAGCACTTGCAAAGGAACTGGAGTCGGGTGGCACTCGTGAATACAACATAGACGGAGTACGAACAATGTCTGAAGAAGCCGGGGAACAAGCAGCTGAGGAAGGAACTTTTCTACCAAGCGTAGTTGATTACATCAGGAGATGCGACACAGTACCTCAGGCCATGGAGATTGTCGATTATATGATCAATCGAGGCGAATTACCTGCAGGCCAGGGCAGACAGATTAAAGCCCAGCTAAAAGCAGAGGGCCTTCGTAGCTTTGGTGCTAAGAAAGAGAAGGATCACTATTTGCACCATGGTCTTGAATAGATGCTAATCGTTATTGAGTGTGCATCGGCGTCAAATTCCTGACATAGGTTTCATGCCAAATACTGAAGGTGCTTATATCATACTCATTCTCACATACTACTGAATCCTGGCCTAAGGGGGGCCAGCATCAGCACCACAATGTCTGATAGAGGGAAATGATATGGTCGAGAAGAAGAAAGATCAGTTTGAGGAGAAGCATCTAAACCAGATCAAAAGGACAATCAGTCCAGATCTTGAGGTACATGATTTAGAAGAGTGGCAAAGGGCTTGCAAAGCATTTGGACCAATACATTATGCAACAGAAACACGAATGGGATATTTTGCAAACAATAAATTTCGTCTTGATGCAGCTAGAGAGATAGTGGAATTTGTTGAATCATGGACAGAAAATCTTAGACAAAAGGATGCTTTTGAGGTCTATACACTATCCGCAATTCGGTCAGCAATTATTGAAGTTGTCCGAGAAGCACAGGAAAAGAAAGGCATGGAATTAGGGAAGCTAAATGTGGTGAAGCTTGCAGGTTTCAGAACTCTCGTGAAATGGGCAGACAGGAAGTCAGAGCTGAAGGTAGGTCCATATGAAGGAGCTATCAAAATACCTCCAGGCGCGGAAAGGAAGGCTGCTCAAAGAAGACCCTCTCGGAAGAAAGCAAAGGGAAAATACAGACCTCCAGTTGTAAACCTAATCGAGGATTATCAGATACTGGAAGAAGATCGGTTATTGCTCACAGTTACTATAGGAAATTCATATATCCATCCTTACCAGAATGTCGAGTTACAGCTAGATATTGATTCCCGCCTCTCTGTACAAAGTGTTCGCCCATTTTCATGGTCACCAAAAACGAATAAGATTCCAATTGGCTTCATCGCAGCCTCGCTAGATGATAAGGTAGAGAAACAGGCTATCGAGATAAGTATGATAATCCAAGAGCGAGCGTCAGAGTATGAAATTGGTGGGAAAATCTACTATGATGACACTCAGAAAGGAACTATTGTATGCCAAGAGGTGAATCCTGTAAGCATCTCTATCGGTTAATATGAACTCTAAGGCCAGCCTGAGAGCTGTTGGAATACCTCAAGAAGTGATTCGAGTGAAGTCCAGCTGGCAATCTCCCTATACGGGTTCTTCATGCTTACTGCATAGGTAGTAAGTATCCTTAGCAAATCACCTTTGAATCCTGCAACTCCATGTATCTTATGTCCCGCTGATGAAAAGGCTTGCACAGTAACAGCATTTGCAGGCAGATTGAGGAGTCTATCATATTCTATTCCACTGCCAAATGCCACAATATTTCCGCTTAATTCATTGAACCATCCTTCTCCAAGAGCCATGAGATACGTTGAACCCAACGCCAGATAGGATAGGTCGTACCGAGTTTTGCAGATTTTAGAAAAATCTGCGGGTATGGAAAGAAGTGAGGCTCGTTCTAGTATCTCCGATTTCTTCATTCCAGTGAAGCTACATTCGTAGGGAGGAATGATTTCAGATTCTGTGAGAATGCCAAAACCTGCAGAGATTATGAACAAATGTACTTCTACGTTTTCCACTGTCCGAAGCAAATCAACAGCTCCAACAAGTTCGCGGGACTGATTCCCAGTATACATGTTTCGAGCTTCACATGTCATTTTGGAGAATTTCTTACGCCATTTAACGAGCGCATTTTTCCCTATCAGGTCCTTGCAGTGAGGCGCATCTTGCGATGAATACTTCTTCTTTCTACCGCAACTGCCAATCACGAGGACTCTTATATCAAACCCACCTGCTTTCCGTTGTACAAATATCGATACTACCGACTATTAAGAAATCGGCTAATTTGTATGAACGTATACGACACTACGATGGTTTGTAAGCACCACGTTCTTTTGCCCAGACGATTGTTTCAGGATCGCATCTCTTCAGTTCTCGCTCTGGAAACTCACTTAGGAGATTCCAGCCAATATCCAGAGTCTGTTCAAAGGATCGGTCCACAAATTCACCTTGCCCAATGAATTCCTCTTCAAATCGATCTGCAAACTTCAGATACTTCTGATCACGGTCTGTCAGTGCTTCTGAGCCTACTACTGCAACAAGGTCGCGAAGGTCTTTTCCTTCAGAGTATCCGTAGTAGAGTTGTGCCTGGACCTCTCTATGATCAAAACGGGTCATTCCTTCACCAATTCCTTCCTTCATCAGTCTGCTTAGTGACGGACCGGGATCGATAGGTGGATAGATACCTCTTCTGTGTAATGCGCGTCCAACGATTGTCTGGCCCTCGGTGATATAGCCTGTAAGATCAGGGATGGGGTGGGTCATATCATCCTGAGGCATCGATAGGATGGGCATCTGCGTAATCGTACCTTTTCTTCCCTTAATGCGTCCTGCACGCTCATAGATGAGACTAAGGTCAGTGTAGAGATAGCCAGGATAACCACGTCTTCCGGGAATCTCGGAACGAGCTGCACTGATCTCTCGCAGTGCTTCTGCATAGTTCGTCATGTCTGTCAGTATAACTAGCACGTGCATATCAGATTCGTATGCAAGGTACTCTGCAGCTGTAAGAGCGGCTCTTGGTGTGATTATTCGTTCAATTGCCGGGTCATTGGCCAGATTCAAGAAAAGAGTCGTGTGTTCAAGGGCACCAGTTTCTTCGAATGAGTTGATGAAATACTGTGCTTCTGTGGCTGTGATACCCATTGCGCCGAATACAATAGCGAATTCTCCTTCTTCTCCGGGAATCTTTGCTTGGCGGACAATCTGAGCAGCAATTCTATTGTGTGGAAGGCCAGATCCAGAGAATATAGGAAGCTTTTGTCCTCTGACCAATGTATTGAGGCCATCAATGACAGAAAGACCAGTCTGAATTGGTTGGCGTGGATATTGTCGGGCATAGGGATTGATTGGTGATCCATAGATATCCCAATGATCCTCTGCAGTCAATGGAGGACCTTTGTCAAGAGGATTTCCAGCCCCATCAAGAACCCTTCCAAGAATTTCCGAGGACACTGGCAATTTCATGGTTTCTCCAGTAAACCTCGCGGCAGTGACATCAGCATCAAGCCCGCTTGTACCTTCAAAGACTTGGATGACCGCACGGCCACGACCAGTTTCTAACACTGTTCCAGTGAGAAGGTCCCCATTGGGAGCTCTGATTTTTACGACCTCATTATAGGCCACATCATGTGTTTGATCGATAATGAGTAATGGACCACTCACGTCAGACACTGTTCGGTAAATGATGGAGGACTCTTTTTTCATCACAACATCCGCCTCAGGCTATTTCTGAACCTATAGAGCCGAACTAATGGTTCCCTAGTTTTAAGAGTTGCGAAGCGTAATGAAGAATCTAAATCCATGGGACAATGTGTAGGAATGCCAGAATTGGTGCGAAAATTAGAGCCCTAACAACCAGAGAATATCCTCGAGATTTCAGGTCACCAGAAGATGGTGTAAAGTATAATATCGCACCTACCAGAATGCAAATTGCTACAACAATGTCACCAATTATGACCATCAGGGCAAGCATCTGAGTTTCGTAGATTCCGAATAACGCGTACCAAGTTGACTGGGCGTTCTCAATAGATAGCAGTCCGAGTCCTGCAGAATCGGCTAAGAAGTTTGCTAGAGGAGGCCCTACAAAGTACAACGCAACTCCACCTACTACAAGCAACTTGGAAAAGCCATCACTAAGGCCCGTGGTATAAATCATGAATCCAAGCAAGATGAGAATTAGAAAACCGTTGACTGCAAATGCATAAAGCAGGTTGAGAACCCATTCCATGGCATCTAACCATTCGGGTAAAGGCCCCATATCATACGGCAATTGCAGTACTAATGTAATCAAAACATTGAGATTCATTTGCCTCACGCAAATGAGTCAGAAAGTTACAATATAATCGCCACTCATCTCAACTCATTCTTGAGCTTCTCAAAATCAGCCCGCATCACATCCTTTAATTCAGGATTCCGAAGCGCAGCTGCAGGATGATAGGACATAAAGTAGGTACGACCATTCACCTCATAGAAACGACCATGTGCATCTACAAGTTTCCAAGGACCTATTAGATTGGAGATGGCGACTCCGCCAACTAACACTATCACCTGAGGATTGATTGTTTCAATCTGTCTTTCTAGATAGGGCATACAGGCTTTGCTCTCGGATTTTCTTGGGGTGCGGTTGTTTGGAGGCCGGGACTTCAGGATTGACGTAATGAACACTTCATCCTCTGATAATCCAGCTTCTGCAATGAGTAATCGGAGAAGCTTTCCAGACCTTCCTACAAATGGACGGCCAGTTTCATCCTCCATCGCTCCAGGTGCTTCACCAATGAACATGACCTTTGCAGTTACAGGACCTTCACCGGGAACCGCATTGAGTCTGGTTTCGTGCAGGATACACTTTGTACATGAAGCTATCTCATCATGAATTTGTTTGAGGTCCTTTTCGCTTGTCATCTTCGATAATACATAGTCACGCCTAAATAAAAACCAATTTACTGGTTCTGCGTGAGCATCTGATTCTTATGTACTAGCTGTGATTACGCCGCTCTCAGAGAGTTCCTTATAGAGAGCGTCGAACTCTCGCTCCATCTTTGCTTCTAAGGCATCCATGGAGGTGCTATAGGTGTCCCAAGGAGCCAATTTCATTCTAGCGATGTTGTCTAGACATGAAAACTCCAAGATTCTCCGCACACTGACACCAAGGCCTACGGCTTCAGCCATCTTCTTTGAAAAAGTGATGATTATCCTCAGCATTCGATAGGTCTTCCCGATTGGCGAGTATGTATCAATTTCGTGCAACGCGCTCTGTGTAAGGAAATCCTCTTTAATCATTCTGGCGGCTTCTAGGGTTGCACGTTCAGACTCGGGAAGCGCGTCAGGTCCAACGAGCTGTACTATTTCCCTTAATTCTTGGTCCTTCTGTAGAAGAGCCATCGATTCCTTAACCAAGGTAGGCCAGTCAGCACCAAGCTCTTTCTTATGGAAACCTTCAAGAGTTGTATGATACAACGAGTAGCTTTCTAGGACATTAATGGCGGGGAAGAATCTTCTTGCCGCTAGATCCTTATCCAGAGCCCAAAATACTTTGACTATTCGTAGTGTTGCTTGTGTGACGGGTTCCGAAAAGTCCCCACCCGGAGGTGATACTGCGCCACAGATGGTGATAGAGCCAGTTCTATCATCGGAACCTAAAGCTTTCACGCGTCCACCGCGTTCATAGAATTGCGCAAGTCTTGAGCCGAGATATGCAGGATAACCTTCTTCCGAGGGGAGCTGTCCAAGACGGCCTGATATCTCACGAAGTGCTTCAGCCCATCGTGATGTAGAATCTGCCATAAGAGCCACATCAAGACCCTGATCTCGGAAATATTCACCCAGCGTGACTGCAACATAGATTGATGCTTCACGAGCTGCAACTGGCATGTTTGATGTGTTAGCAATCAGCACGGTACGTTCCATTAGAGGCCTTCCGCTCTGTGGGTCATTCAGATGAGGCCACTCTTCAAGAGCTTCAGTCATCTCATTGCCTCGTTCACCACAACCGACATAGACCACCACTTGAGCGTCAGCCCACTTGGCGAATTGGTGAAGGGTCACAGTCTTTCCAGTACCAAAGCCCCCTGGAATAGCACCCGTACCACCTTTTGCCTGAGGCATAAATGTATCAATAACCCTTTGACCTGTGATAAGAGGTACTGCAAGTGGCACACGTTCCTTAAATGGTCGTCCTATGCGTACTGGGGTTCTTTGCATCATCATAACATCATGAATATCACCATGAACGTCTTTCACCTTGCAGATAGTTTCAATCACGGTGTAATCGCCTTTCGGTGCAATCTCGGTAATCGTTCCCTCAACATCGCGAGGGATCATGATCTTTGAAGTAATGATACCTGTTTCTGGAACTTCCCCTATGAAATCGCCTGGTTCAACCGTGTCGCCCACCTTAGCAGTTGGATTGAACTGCCATTTCTTTTCTTTATCAAGACCCTCGAGGCTCAGTCCGCGAGAGATGAAATCACCGGATAACTCTCTTAATCCTGGAAGAGGCCTTTGTATGCCGTCATATATCGACCCAATGAGACCAGGGCCTAACTCAACTGAAAGTGCATCACCAGTTGCTACAACGGGTTCACCAGGTGCAACTCCAGACGTTTCTTCATAGACCTGAGCAGTGAATTCCTCATCTCCTACTTCGATGACTTCACCAATTAGCTGTTCATGCCCGACACGAACAACTTCATACATTCTTACGCTGGGGAGACCAGAACATGTCACAACTGGTCCCGCAAGGCTCACAATTCTACCAACTTCTTCGGTCAAACGTGGTCACTCCATAATTTATTAGGAATTATACCCTTATCTCAATACCAACAGCCCGTCGTATTAGCTCCCTCAGGACTGTTTCATAGGCACCAGTAGACCCTTGTCTATCAGGTACTAGGAGAATCACAGGTACAGGTGCTTCCGAAAGTTCAATGATTGTTTCCTCAACTTCCGTAGCGAGGGGTTCTGTGATAATTATCAGACCCATTTCGGGGTCTCTGAAGTAGTCAAGCAAAGATTTCCTGATTTCATCAGGACCTTTCGGTACAGAGCTCTCTCTGACACCGACCATACGAAATCCAGTAACAGTATCTCGATCTCCGATGACGGCTATCTTATCGCTGACCATAGGACCCACTCACAGCGAATCAGCCAGACCACTAAAAAGCATTTGCAAAGCTCGAATTGAACGGTTTGTATCACCCTGTGAACTGCAAAATTATGTCCTTTTCATCTATGAGCGTCCAACAGTAGTTACACTTGAGCTTTATAGGGTGGTCAGAAACGACTTCATACTTGGCCTCTATTGGTTCTCGCTCCTTGTTTGTGACACATCTCTGATTTGGACATTCAATTACGTTGGTGATTGTATCAGGCAGTGCTACACGAGTCTTTTTCTCTACCTTATATTCGCGAATCGTGTTTATCGTTGCATCGGGAGCGACTAGGGCAATTTTGGCTACTTCACTATCCTTGAGATGGCGATCTTCAATTTTCACAATATCTTTGGTTGTAATTCTTGAGCTGGAGATGTTCATCCCTATTGAAACAACACTACCTTCTTTTCCAGTAATGCCAAGAATTTTGAGAACATCTAACGCCCTACCTGCGCTGATGTGATCAATCACTGTTCCTTCTTTGATTTTCACAATTCGAATTTGAGTTTCGTGTTCATGTGTCAAAGCAAGCACCAACTTGATTTTTGCTCGAACAGCACTTCGTTTTAGACCTTCCCATTACCAAGTGCTCTGTCTAGAATGGAGTGAAGCGAAGGTTGATATGGATAGCTTTCAGAAGCGCTCACAAGCAAGACGGTGAGATGAATTGGTCCTTGAAGGTTTAGGTAAATCACTGAACTCAGCACTGAAGAAGTTGTTTGGCGCAAGCGTGATAGATGCAGAGCTAGTCAAAGAACTCGTTAAGGATATTCAACGTGCACTACTGATTGCAGACGTTGATGTCACACTTGTCAAGGCAATAACTGAAAGGGTACAAGAGAAAGCTTTGGATGAAAACTTGCCTAAACGAATCTCTCGTCGTGAGCATATTGTGAAAGTTGTCTGGGATACTCTCGCATTCTTCCTCGGAGAAAAAGCGATTCCTCTCAAAATCAATCCTGGAAAACCCAATCTGGTCATGATGATTGGTATTCAGGGTTCAGGAAAAACAACTACAATTGGAAAGCTTGCTCGATACTACCAGAAGAGAGGTATTAAGACTGGCGTAATTTGTGCAGATAATTTCAGACCTGGAGCATATAGTCAGCTGAAACAGCTGGCTGAGAGATCCAATGTTCCATTCTACGGCGATGAACAGGAAAAGGATGCGGTAAAACTCGCCAAGAATGGATACAAGATTATGAAGGAAAAAAGTGTTGAGCTTATCCTTCTTGACACCTCAGGTCGACACCGCGAGGAAGCTGGACTCATCAAAGAGATGAAGGACATCTCAAAAGGGGTAAAGCCTCAAGAAATTATACTCGTTATTGATGGAACCCTAGGACAGCAAGCAAGCTCTCAAGCAGGAGCTTTCAAACAAGCGACTGAAATCGGGTCAATTATTGTGACAAAACTAGATGGTGGTGCAAAAGGAGGTGGCGCACTCTCAGCGGTCGCAGCTACTGGTGCCCCAATCAAGTTCATTGGAACAGGAGAAGGGATGGATGCCATCGAATCCTTCAACCCTACCAAATTTGCAGGTAGGCTTCTCGGTATGTCAGATATTCAAGGGCTTGTAGATAAAGTAAGAGAAGCGCAGATTGAGGTTGATGAAGATGCTACTATGCGCATAATGAAGGGTAAGTTCACACTCACTGACATGATGGCACAATTAAAGCAGCTCAAGAAAATGGGCCCCATTGGTAAGGTCATGGAAATGATGGGCCTCCAATACAAGCTTCCTGATGATATTGCATCTGTTCAGGAAGAAAACCTGAAGCGCTTCGAGGTCATCATGAATTCGATGACAAAGGTCGAGCTTGATGAACCAAAACTAATCAAAGCATCACGAGTGAAGCGTATTGCACATGGATCGGGAACATCTGTGAAGGATGTAAGAGAACTTCTCAAACAGCACGAGAATATGAAGAAGATGATGAAGCAGATGGGTAAGTCCCGGAAACGTGGCGGCAGGGGAGGATTCCCCAACATTCCTGGAATGCCAGGTATGTAACATAGATGCGTATTGGATGTGTGTACTAGTGCGAAGTTTTCTAGTACTATTTGATGAAATGCCCATTGGCAAGGCAAGCGTTAAGAAAGGCGAGAATGCACCACAGGTGGTCACAGCCGCTCGCTGTGTAAATGTGGGGCTCTTTCTTTCCAATGCTCTCAGAAGAGATGTGGAGGTTATCTTGGGAATCAAGAATGAGGAAGTATTGAATACAATTCGATTTCGGGGAGAAACACTCAGGAGAGTATCGCCTGATGAAAGGTCGATAGCGTTTTTTCTTCTAAAAGCGTCTGTTGCATTAGAGAGACTGTTAGAAGGATTCGAGCATACCATGGACAATGGAATAATCTTGAAACGAACCACACTAGAGGGTTTGATATCGGAATGGCCGTATGGTCAAGTCTTTGTGTCATTAACAGAATCAAAATCGTCAGTTGAAGATCTTAAAACCTCAGGGGGGCTTTTCATTTATGCGTCCAATGAAGCTTCTTTGTCCACTCTGGATAAATATGGGGCCTTAAAGCGTCCAACTACTGCTGAGAGATTCATTCTGGATGTAAACATTCATTTTGAT
>CAYMLT010000076.1:0-11453 GCA_964391265.1 uncultured archaeon | reverse complement strand
TACATAGGAAAAGAATATGCTTTGTTGGCTCTAAAATTCAAGAATCAGAGATTTTTCAAGTCCACCACAATAAGTTGCTTAAACTATAGTACGCCCAACTGGAGAAGTGAACTTAGCTTTGTCACGGATGATTATGTATGAGATTGTTGTCACACCATGTTGTTTGAAAAGACGTTTTGGACCAATGCTACAAAATCGTCAAGTGCTTCTATTGGTTCTAAAAGAGGTCCATCGAGGCATGTATCTGGAGTTCCACTGCCACTCTTTAGCATGATATGCCCTTTCTCTGTCTGGAATGTACATACATAAATCCATGTTCCATCGGTGTAGAGAATCTCAATCGAGAATCCAATATGCGGGTACGGTTCCAATACGTCGAGTGAAACAAGCTCGGACGGATGAGTCTGATTCAATCCATTGACGAGTGCATTTTCTATCGAGGTCACATTCTCGGATGGGATACTAAAAGCCCGTTCGTAGGATTCAGGATTCTCCCATCCTTCCGAATCGTCTAAAAACATAGCTGAAACTAACCAATTTCCTGAACCGCCTCGGTCAATAGATGCCTCCATTAGTTCAGGATAGATAATGTCCGAGCTATTTCCCGATATCCGGATTGAATCGATACCTGTTCTAATAGGATTGTTATCCGAAGAATTAATGAAATACAGAAAAGCTGCAGATGAAACACCTATTGTGATAATCATGGCCAATACGATTCCCTTAGATCCTTGAGTATTCATCCCTTCTACCCATTATCATTTGGACGACAATTCACATGAGTTTTACGTTATCAGTAGTTAGAACACAAAATCGAAAGACAATTGTAGCAGACGGCCAATCATGAGCTAAAGACTCATTATTCAATTTCCTGCCTGGTCCATTTCCCACAGACAGAGCATCGTAAATTAAGTACTTTGATAGTTTTCCCTTGTTCTTTGATTAGCTCCTCATGCTTTTCAAGGAGTCTACCTCCACAATGTGGACATTTAGTAATCATCTTGTATGTCACTTCGATTTCGTTCAATATGTATTATCCGCTCCTCTGATAAAGGAAATGAATGTAGTATATGGTCTATTCAGCTGCTGGGTTTGCTATGTGTATATTCCTGAAGAACATTTCACAATTGCATTTCTTGCATTCGTCTTTGAAATCAGAATGTCCCTCTCGACTATGGCCGCATGTGCAGTGATCATATAATCTTGTACTCATTTTTTCACCTCTGTACATTTATGGCAGCTATAATCAATCATATAATTTTCAATCCTGTTCCGAACGGTTTTCTTGTTCCTCTTGCTTAGCTATTCTTGCCAGCATTTTCTGTTGTTCCATTTTCAACATCTTATGAGGACCATGTCCATTCATTACTCGGCTTTGATTGTATCTAGTTTTAGAATTAATTTTTACCTCTTCCATTCGATATATCCTGCTTTTGTGAGTATAACTAATACTACAGACTAAATCTGCAATTACTGAAAAACAGATACACATCAAATACCAGAGAAAACATCTAATGATTTTAATACATATTCTAGTTAACCTGTTTCTTTCTCACACTATGCAGTATAACACTCTCGCCGGGGCTTATAAACTTGGGTTTTTACTTTAATTTATTATTTTATTTTTCCAACATACTTTTAATAATTAAAATAACTCTCTAAATATAGTATCATGCCGTCCCATTACGAAGTTGGCTTTCTTCCTGAAAATACAAGATACCCCACATGTGCATATTCATCATTGCTACTCAAAGAAACCGTTTTTCGTAGTTTCAGCAATTTTGATAATCGTCGTCTTACAGCTCCATTGATTATCATGTGATAGATCAGTTTCAAAGTAGCTTTAGTAGCATTGGAACGACTACTAGGGTTTTCAAAGACATTCTCATATGTTACTTCTGTATTTACATCTGAGAAATCGGCTTTTTCGAAGATGTTTTTCCACTTCTCAATATCAAGTATTGATACATCAGCTCCAAGCATGGCCCCCATTGCGGAATTTATTCCCTCCACGAATTGGGAATCGGAACCATCTTTTGCAAAAAGGTCCAGTGTAGATATCATACCGTCTGGTTTCACAACTCTCTCAAATTCCTTGTATGCCTTTTCCTTCTGTGGAAGGAGGCCGGTTAGAGCAACGGCATAGACAGCATCAAATGTATTATCGTCAAATGGAAGGTTCATTGCATTAGCAACTTGAAATCGAGCATTTGTCAGTCCGCGGTTGTTGGCACGTTCTTTTGCCTTGTCAATTAGAATTTCAGAGAGGTCGATACCTGTGACTTGGCAGCCAAATTGTTCTGCTATCATACAGCTTGTGTAGCCAGTTGCGCAGCCAATCTCAAGCACTCGGAACTCCGAATCGTGTGGGATACCTAATCGGTCAATCACCTTCATTGTACCCTCGAGACCACCTATATACGGAGAATCAAATGATCCAATGTAGCCTAGGAAGTCGTAGATTCCAAGGTTGGCGACCTCTTTCCTGCTTAGTTTTCTTGTCATTTGTATACCTTCAATATTCGAATTCGATTCGAATTCAGTATTGTTCTAAGAATTTATAAAATTTTCGAATCCGACTCGAATTCATAACCATTAAATGAGGTGGTATCATAATTCTGTCAGGATGAGAGAATCTAAAGCAAAACAGAGGATACTTGAAACTGCGCAGAAGGCAATTGAGGAGAAGGGATATTCCAATCTGAATGTGAATGATATTGCATATGTCGCCAAAGTAAGCGTTGGCACATTGTACTACCATTTTCCAAAAGGGAAGACCTCTATTTTAGTTGAGATTCTCTCCCTGATGCAACAAGAGTCACTTGATACTGGTAAAGATTGGCTGGAGAATAAGGATCTGCTGAAAGGAAGTGGAAATTTCGGCCAAATTCTGAAAAAACTCCTTCTGAAAGTCCTGGAACAACGTGGAAAAGACAAATACCTACTTGCAGCTGTTCAAACAGAAATGCTTGGGGATTTAGAACAATATCAAAATGTTGTTGAGTTGTATGAATCTCACGATACCATGCAACATGGTTGGAAACTCTTTGTAGATTTTCTAGCGAATCTTTCTCTTCAATTTCCAGAAGAATCACTGAATATCAAAGGGCACGAAAAAAAGATTGAGAGGGTGGTTGGAACATTGATGACATACCAAATAATGTTTCCAGATTATTTTGGAACTGATGATGCATTTGTAGAGCTGATAATTGGCATATTACGCATTATTGTCCAATAGCAATACTCACTCAGGCCTAGGAGAGTTGAAAATCCATAAAAAAGAAAGTTATCGGGGGAGCAATTCAAAGCCCCCGATGTGTAATAGGCACGGATGGCCTATTCCGCCGCTGGAGTCTTTAGACGAATACTTCTGGAAAACCCATCGCAGTCACATTTTTCGCATTTATGTTTGAAATCGGTATGTTTCTCTCTATTGTGGCCGCATATGCAATGGTCATATAATCTTGTGCTCATTTTTTCACCTCTGTATGTCTATGACTTGTCCACTAATAATCTCATTATTAGCTGGAATCGAATGATTTGTTTTTGTTTCAGCTTCTCTCATTTTTGCAAATATTTTCTGTTGTTCCATTTCTAGTAACTTATGAGGATGAAATCCCTTTATCACTCGGTTTTGTTCGTATTTCATTTTTGAATTAATCTTCGTTTGTTCCACTCTAATCTCCCGAATTCTTTCGGCTACTTCAGCATACTAACTACATCTGTGATCGTTCAAAAACAGGTGATTGAAGTACCAGACAAAGACACCTGGTTATAGCATATTATTTGGTAGCCTGTTGTTTCGTTTTTGTCTTCTATTATACAATATACTCAAGAACACTAATAAATTTGGGGGTATTATATGCCCCTTATGAGCATAATTGGGCATATGATAACTCTAATTTTTAAAAACGGTCATTATATACCATAATCCCAATATGAATTGTGAGGTATTTTGATATACACATGAATGGATTAATAATTGAAGTTTATCAGGTAAGAGCCTTTACCTATTTTCCTCTAGGTTAGTGAGAAATTGACAGAGAATTCAGAAAAGATAGCATTAGCGATTATAGGCGAACCACAAGTGGGCAAGACTGAATTAATTAGGCTATTGAACGAAGAAGCTCAAAGTAGAGGGACAACTACCAAAATCAAATCAAAGAACGCCATCTTCGAATTCTGGGAGCTTCAAACATCGAGTTTTGAACCTGAAAAATTGGCAATCTTCTCTCAATCATTTCTTCAGAGTAGTGAACCATTTCATCGTTATCTGCTAATCGTTACAGATAGCTCCAGAGAGGATGTTAATCAAATCACATATGCTCTCAAGTTTCTGAGGACGTCTTTCCCGGATACGAGAATTGCAATTATTGCAAACAAACAGGATCAAGGTAATACTCTAAGCAAGACTCACATCGAGAAGATGATTAATCTTCCCACTTTAGAGATTTCGGCAACTATTCCACAAAATCGGTCTAGGTTAGTGAATTTCCTTTCCTATCTATTAGGGTTTGATGTTGGACTTTGATATCAAGAGATCTTCAATTTGGTCGTTTTGAGTGCTGCTCATATTACCACATATAAAGCAATGATAATTCTTCTAGAATCCAAACAAGGAATAATATTACCCTTCTTAGAGAAAAGGGGCTATATAAGGCAAAACATTCATATTCTTAGAACTACTAATCTTTATCTAGCAAAAGAAAATGCATGTTGGGAATTGCCAAGTATGACAATTATTAGATCATCATTGCCAATTTCGTGAACAATCCACAACCGTTTTCCCACATGTGCTAAAATCAGACCATCTTGTACACTAAGAACAGGTCTTATGCTACCAAGATTGTGATCCATAATGAATTCGCAGGCAAGAGAAAGAGAAATAATACCAATTACAGATTGGCCTGAAGAAGAGAGAAAAGTGGCGGTAATCGCGAGGATGACCGTTGACCGAGCTGATTACAAGAAACTTGATTCAAATGGAGGGGTGTAACCAATGGATGCTGGTTCAATTCAATCAACTCTATCCGAAACATGGGACAAAGATATACCTCCAATTGCTTTCAAGATAGATAGGTCCGGGACGGCAATGGAGCTAACCAAGTTCCCACAACGTGGATGCTATCTCAAGCTAGCGCGTGAGCCTAGCAAATCCCTTACCTTTGAAGTGTGGAGCTACAGGAGCGAAACTCATGACCACCGAGTACTGAAGAAAATCATAGAGCGTCGATTCTATGATTCAAAGTATATTCCACTCCGTTTACGAAAAAGGAGTACTGCATCACTTGCAGGTGTTACTCGAATCTCACGAGAGTTCACCACATCTAGGTCCGTCACTAAGAAACGATGGTGTGCCGCTCTAGTTCCTTCACCTGATGGAGGTCCCTATGGATTACTTCTGCTTTTCTCAGTCTATGTTGGAGATCGAAGGTTCAAACTTGGCTCTGTTTTGGATCATCCAATTCATAAAAAATTAGCAGCGAGCTTCAAATTGGGTTCTTAGTCTACTACTGAAATCAGATGGGACGCCACATTTATCCTTTAGCCATTCAATTGGTCTTTATATCACTAGGCGAACATGACAATTAAGATTAGAATCAAGATGCTAACAATGATACCTAATCCATAGAATACATCAAAGAAGAGTAATGCCGTAGCTAGATTCAGTACAAGAAACACCCACGTACTAAGCAGAATCACACCAATAACTGTAATCACCAAAAGAACACGTTCGTATAGTGCTAGAGGGTTTCCTTTAAGATTAAATGAACGAATCCAGAGTACAACTAATACTGCTGCAATTGGGGGAAATACTGAAAGAATTAGTCCAAGCGGGAGAAGGACTAATCCACTGAGCTGAGCGCGAATCTTGTTCATTCTTTCACCGTATCTCTCGAATTCTCTTGAATACACCTTGCCATAATCCTTGTGTACCTTTGTCTGGTAACCTCTCCAAAGAGAGAAACCAATCCCACCAGCTTTTTCTCGAACCCTGTCTCCAGTCGATGATTCGTATTCTGGTTGAAAAATACCTCGTGCAGCTGGCAGGATATAGATGGATATCATAAGCGACCAGAATCCATAGAGAGCAACAAGGATTTCTATGAAACCAAGCGTCTGACTGTAGAGGAACGCTCCGAGTATTTTGTATCCTCCATATCCACCGATAGCTATCAATGGTAACACAAGCAACCACTTCACTACTTTGGCGCGACCAACACTTTTTTTCATTGCTCCTGACGTGTTTTTGAAGACAAACGCGCAAAATGTAGCATATGTGAGCATTATTCCGATTCCACTCAGAAATTTCATGGTAGTTCCAGAAACAGTGAAGAGGAAAACCATAAGACTTGAGTTCAATAGAACTCCAAAATCCCAATTACTTGCAGAAAGGAGCAAGATGAATGGAATAAACCCAAGACTGAATGCAAGTATGTAGCTTTCTCTGAATCTATTCACATTCTATTCACTCCAATAATGAGTTCTGTAGTATTCATTCACCATCTTATCAATGTTAACTATCGACCCTTTTGTCGGTCCTCGACTTAAGGGTTGTTTTAGGAACCTTTCTGGCAGAGTATCATCTTTTCTCTCCAAACCGAACTTCTTGTTGAGTCGGTATTGTAAATCTACTGACTCTCCCATTATCTTCTGAAGTTTTTCAGGCGAGTAGTCAATTCCAACACCTGTACTGAGCAAGGCACTAGCATTTTCAAAGTTCAACACATCCATACAGAGACCAATGTTCTTACACATGGTCATTGAGTCTGTTAACAAAGCAATCTTTTCCGAATAAGTAACAAGAGCTGCCTTTCCTTCTTCTTCCATTCTTATTGCAGCCTTCTCAGTTCCAAAACGTCGTTTTGCTTCATCTCGTCGGTCAGTCAATTCGAAATAGGGTTCAGCTCGAAGGTGGTCTGCGCCACGGGACGCAATTGCATACGTTAAACCGTATGCTTTGATGCCTCTCGGATCGCCACAGATGATATCCAGACCTTTAACCTGCATCACAAGCTTCTGTGCTTCCTCACTAAAGCTCTTGGACAGCTTGGTTGCACCATCTGCAAGTCTGTCCCCTATTCCTTCTCGGAATGTTATCATCTTGACAACATCACGGATCTTATTCACTTCTCCCCATGAGATGTTCAGTCCTTCCAGATCTGCGGGAGTGACCAGTCCCTTCTCCTGACATTCAATGAGCCATCCTATTACCTCCGAAGTTGAGATAGAATCAAGACCCATCTGGTTCAACCATGCATTCATCTCAAGAGCGAATGGCAAATCTGGACTGCCTACTCGTGAACTAAAGCTGCAGAGGGTCTCGAATTCAGGTCCTTCAGCCTCAGCATCTGCAGTAATGTAGTATCTGGAGCAGTGCAGGTTGCAATTGAAACAACCCTTATTCTTCACCTTGAACGCACTAGCCAATCGTTCGCCAGATATCTCATCGACATAGTCACACACACCCTCTTGGAAATGTTTGGTAGGTAAAATGCCAATACCATTCAGGTCAGTCATCAGCATATTCGTACCCAAACAATGTCTCCTTTCATACTCATTATGGGCTAATATGGCTCTCCGGATTTTTTCAGTTTCATTTCTGAATGCAATTGGCTCCGCAATCTCTACTGCCCCTGCACCCCGTACAGACAATGCCTTGAGGTTCTTTGAGCCCATCACCGCCCCCATACCAGTCCTACCATTCACTCTGTTCCCACTAGAAACAATGGTTGAGTATAGAACCCGATTTTCTCCAGCGGGACCTATGGCCGCAACCTCAATGGAGTAGTCTCGATGTGATTTTCGAATATCCGTTGTTGTTTCAATTATTCCTTTTCCTGCGAGCTCTGGGCACTTGACGAATTCAACATTAGAATCTGTAATCATGAGGTAGGTCAGACTTTCCGCTTTTCCAGTAACAATAATCTGGTCAAAACCTGTCAGCTTCATCTCTGCTCCGAATTGGCCTCCAGCGGCAGAATCTCCCAATATTCCGGTCATAGGGGATTTTGCAGTCACAGTATAGTATGCAGAAGCCGGTAACAGTGAGCCTGTAAGTGGACCTACACCAAAAATGAGTAGATTGTCAGGTCCCAATGGATTGCATTCAGTTTTGAGTTCCTCAAAGAGCCTCTTCGTATTGGCAGCTCTACCCCCAATGACCGATCTAAACCACCCGGGGCTTATCTTTTCAATTCTGTATCTTTCACTGGTCAGGTCCACCCTCAGGATTTGTCCACCATATCCGTACTTACTCATGGCGTTCCCTCCAAATAGACCTTACATGATTTCCAAGACTCTCAATATAGGCGCGTCTTTTCTCGCTCGGGTTCATTTTTGATGAATTGTCTTTGAAGCCGCTAAGCGAGGTGTGCAGCGAGAAACTTGGGTTAAAGGCTATTGCACCCTCAGTACAGGCATCAACACACTTTGGACGGCCTCCACACAAGTCGCACACATAGATGAGATCATTGTACTTCTCAATTGCTCCTATTGGACACTGACGGACACAAGCCTCGCACCCTGTACAGATTGTTGGTTGTACGATTATCTCTCCATACTTACCTACAACTATTGCATTTTCTGGACAATTGAGGCAGAATCGCTCCTCACATTGAATACAGACAACTGGTCCATCAATCCCAGTTTCATAAAGATTTGTCACTCTAATCCTAGCTAATCGATTACTTACTCTGCCTGAACGGAAGAAGGAGCATGCAGTTTCGCAACTGCGACACCCCGTGCATTTGCTGATATCAACCTGTATCATTAATGTGATTTCTCCTCAACATTAGCGAATTGTCTGTTTTCTATTCCACAATCTCTAGTTTGTATATGACTTTTCCATCTGGGTCTGGGCATGTAAACTGTTTGACACTCTTGATCCAATGGTCGTCAGGCATGTTATCACGAAAGCCTAAGGCAGGGAATATGGGCATCATGCTCTGGAGAGCCCAAATACATACATTGTTGCCTTCTGGAATAATGAGTCTAGACCCTTCTACAAAGAAATGGTCACCGACCAACACTGGCAGATTACAATGACCATCTATTCTCTCCACAGTAACCTTGATTTTTGCCATTTGCATCAACAACCAGCTGGTTCTCTGGATGCCTTAAATTATACTGTCCTCTTTAGGTATTCTTACTTGAATCGCGAACTGAGGTCATCCTCAAGCTTTTGGTCACTGAGTAATTTTAGAGCAGCTTCAAACGCATTAGTGCATATCCACGATGCGCCTTGACTGAAGAAAATGGGGAGTTTGTTTGAGAAGCTAATCTGTTGACAGGCTTCGACAATGCTACGCCCTTGATGTATAGCTCCTTCCCCCTCGAACTCGATTCCAACGGCTAATGCAACTCTCTTGACATGAGTATCGACTGGTTGAATGTGAGCAAGCTCTTCCACTGTTGTAACGTGGTTGCCTATGTCATAGTGATACAAATCAACCAGGTCCCTGAGATAGGTTGCTGCCGCAATGGGCCCGACTCCATAGAAGGATGTTAATTTTCTATAGTGCGGAATAAGTCGGCCGTTTAGAATTTCACTTATGCTATATTGGACGATATTCCCCGATGGAAGGGAGGCAATAAAGCGTAGGATACCTAGTGTATTGTATACTCCACTTTTGGTTGCTGCCCCAAAGAGCAGCTCAACGTCACTTTTCTTCTTGTACGGTTTCCCTTTTACTTTCATTTCTTCAAAGGTCTGCTTGGCAACAGTAAATACCTTCGAATTTGCTCTTGTAATGCCATCAATGGATGTACAATCAAAATGTGATGTAATCGTATCTTCTACCATCTTTCGAAGCAGCCGTGTAGTCTTTGCAGGTCGCCCTTGGGTCAATATCTTGGAGATGAGGAATCTGAATGCTTGGAACCAGTGAGATTGTATGGTTTGCAGGTCTGTGTCCAATTCTTGGAGGTAGTTCGCACGATATAACTTTGCAAATTTAGACACTCGTACAACCATCATGTTTTCCATCTTGTCACCCGCAAGATGAAGAATGTATTCTATTCTATAAAAGGCGGTGTAATTCCTCTATGAGACCTGTCAGACAAGCTCCTCCGCATCAGGTTGCCATGCTGGGTCAACAATACAGAGAAAGTCAAGATCCTCTTTGCCAATATTCTCGATGAATTGTACTGCCCTTGGTGGGATGTAGATTGAATCACCAGCTTCAACCTCAGCTGTTTCATCATCGATATGCATTATGCCTTTTCCCTTGAGAATATAGTAGACTTCTGACGCTTCAAAGAAACGGTGAGGTAGGGAAGACTTACCTGGTGAAATTGAAGCATGTGCTAGGCTGTATGTGATACTCGGTCCAATTTCTTCATGCTTTGGATTCAAAAATTCTCTAATACGAGTATCATCCAATGCTACAAACTCTTGCTGTTTACCGAGTTTCTTGACTATCATTGTTACACCTCATCAATTAACGGGACACCTCTTGATTAGACTTGACAATGTGGACAAATATAGCTTGTAGTCTGTCCCACTCTAATCTCCTCAATTGGTTTATTGCATTCTGGACACGGTTCCCCAGTTCTGTAACCTATCTGCCTGTGTTCTATATACGTACCTTCATTGCCCCAAATATCCTGCTCTCTTGGTCCTCCACCATACTCTATTCCCTCTTTGAGTACCTGCTGTATTGCCCAATGTAACTTCTCACTCTCATCAGGAGTAAGCGTATTTGCAGACCTGTTGGGATGAATTCTCGCATACCAGAGGATATCTTGAACATAGACGTTGCCTATCCCTGCAACAAATGATTGATCGAGCAAATATGATTTGATTCGCCCTCGTTTTTTATCCAGCATAGTTTTCAATTTATCAACTGTGAAATCATCAGCGAGAGGTTCAGGACCCAGTTTTGATAACTGAGAATGAGATGAGAAGTCCCCCTTTGGAACAAGATGAACATGACCAAACCACCAATGGTTTATCCCAAGCCAATCTCCTTTGTCTAGCTCTATCACAACTCTGTGAAACTTCGGATTTGGTTTGGTATCTTCATGAAATAGCCTGATTTCGCCTCCCATTCCAAGATTGAATGCTATTGACCACTTAGAATCAAGTTCTGCAATAACCCACTTCCCCCGTTGGCGAATTTCCGAAAACACGTGATTCTTGATTCGGGTTCTGAATCTCACAGGAGTCATATTCAGACATTTTTCCTGATTGACTTTAACTCCAGTAATCATCCTCGATTGTAGAACATCGTTCATGCTTTCGGCGAGAATGTAAATGTCAGGTAGTTCGGGCATTTTCCTCATTATTGCCTGCGCACAGAGCATGATTAAGCTATACTCTGTGCGCAAGATATCCTCCTAATCATTCTGAGGAATCCACTGAAGCATCTGAATTGTCAGTGTTCTTTCTTTTATGCCACATCCAGTATACTGGTACAAGCAGACCAAGTATTGCAATGTTCATGATTGTG